>JAIDKZ010000001.1 GCA_029051735.1 Anaeroplasmataceae bacterium
ATATATATCAATATTCTAATACATATGATCAAAAGAATAACGTGATTGAAAATAGTTATATTGTTAATCAAGAAAAGTCATTTACAGAAGAATATCATTATGATGCTTTAAATCGATTAAAGGAGACAAAAAATCACGTTATTTTAAATAAATATGATTATTTATCTAAAAATGGTAGAACTACAAACCTTATAAAAGCCAATCAAAAATTCATTCATGGAAAGTTTCAAAGATATAATTATAGATATGATAAAGAAGGAAATGTTGTTTATAAAACAGAGAATCATAAAGTTACTAGATATTCTTATGATGCTTTAAATCGTCTGATTAGAGAAGATAATGAAGCATTAGATGAAACTATTCTTTATTCATATGATATGAATGGAAATATCTTAGAAAAAAAATATTTTAATTATTCTTTGACAGAACAACTTACGAGTAAAAGCACGATTGATTTTGGATATAAAGATTTTAATGATTTTTTAACTCATGTTAACAATCAACAAATTGTATATGATACAGTAGGAAATCCAGTTGTATATAAGGATATACCACTGGTTTGGGATTTTAAAGAATTAAGGAAATATAATGATATTGAATTTACATATAATGCAAATCATATAAGGACAAAGAAGAAAACAGAGAATAGAGAAATTGAATACATTGTAGATGGGACAAGAGTTTTAAAAGAAATAAGAAAAAGTTATTCAACCTACATTGATGGAATCATTGAAGAAGAGTCAAAGATTGATACTTATGAAGAAGAAATTGAGTATATATATAGTGTCCAAGGAATTGTTGGTTTTGATTATAAAGTAGGAGATATTAAAAAAAGATATTACTATAATAAAAATATGTTTGGAGATATTCTAGAAATATATGATGAAAACAAAATTCTTGTAGGGAAATATTGCTATGATGCTTATGGAAATCATAAGATATTAATTGACATCAACAATCTTGCAAGTATTAATCCAATTCGATATCGATCTTATTATTTTGATCATGAAACACAACTCTATTATTTAAATAGCAGATATTATGATCCTGAAATTTGTAGATTTATTAATATGGACTCTATAGAATATATTAAACCTGAACAAATTAATGGATTCAATTTATTTGCCTACTGTAATAATAATCCAGTTATGAATGTGGATCCTGAAGGTAAAAGTGCGTTATTAATTGGTTTATTAATATTTATGGGAGTTATGACCATGGGAGGTGCCATATATGGTGGTGTTTCAGCAGGTATGGCTGGTGGAAACGTTAAGGATATATTTGCAGGAATTGGTAAAGGTGCACTCAATGGCTTTATTATAAGTGGGGGTATTTCTCTAGCCATAGGTGGTTTTTCAATAGGAGCAACATCTATTTTAGGTGCAATGATGACGACATATGGTTTATCTATTACCGCTAATATGTTAGAAGTTGCAGTTACTCAAGGTAAAAAAAGTTATTATGATAATGATGATTTTTGGTCAGGCTCAAATGATATAAATAATGCTTTGTTTGCCAATACGGGAGGTATACTTGCTGGACAACTTGGTTTCTTACCTATTCCAATTTATGGGTCTAGAGTTGCATCAAAAGTTCCTACAGTTTTTAAAGTAATCAATGATTTTCGATGGTTCAAAGGGTTTGGTATTGACTTTTTAACTGGTTTGAAATATACATTAACTAGACCAGCTAATAAAATTGCTCTTATGTTTGGTTATATAATAACTGCTTGGCAATATTATAGTCTTTTAAACTCCATTGTAAAAAAACCGGATTTTAATTCTTCAAAGTGGGTTTTATACTAAAGCTATTGTTAGTGTGGGTTTTACATAGTACAAATATTGAGATTGGGTATTTAAGTGTAGAAGAAATGATGTTACATCAAAGAAAAATTTAACTTAAATTATTCGCAATTTTAAGACATGATTATTCAATTAAAAAGTATAAATATAGTTCAAATGAAAAAAGAAGATATCACCTAAGAAGTGAATATCTTCTTTTTTTACTATCCAAAATTTATTTGATTTACAAATAATTTTCTTGCCAATTGTTTAATCTCTATCTCGTTTAACTCTTTATTATCTATATAACCAGACCATGCTGAAACTAATACTTTTTCATTAAAGCCAATCATATAGGAGTCATAAAGAGTTGAACCACTTTTTCCATAGCATTTATTTTTTAAATAAGGGGAAAGATTAGCTGCTGTTGCATTTGGGATTGTAGAATCAAAAGTATATTGCATTAGGTCTTTGATTTGTTTAAAATATTTACTTTCTCCTAGAATTTTATATTTTGGTTGTTTGGTATAAAGCACTTTATTTCTTACTTTTACTGTTCTTATTGTACTTAAGGAATAGTATTTCCCTTCTGTAAAAAATTGTGTATAGATTCTAGTTAAATCATATAAACTCATTCCAATACTTCCTAGAGCTAGACTTGGGAGTGGGTCAGTATCTATTTTATATTTTTTTAAGTGATTGGCTAAGGTCTTAAATCCAAGTTCCTGATGCATTTTAATGGCATATATATTATCAGAAGCTGCTAAAGCCTCCTTCATTGTAATATTACGATTTGGATAATTAGAATTATTATTTTTAATTGTTACTTTTTCATTCTGATAGGTAAAAGAGTAAGGAGAACTGTAATACGATTTGTTTGTAGAAAATCCACATTTTAATGCTTCATAATATAAAAGAGGTTTAATTGTGGAACCTATATCTCTTTTTCCCTTGGTTGCGATGTTGAATTTAGAAGAAGTATAATCTTTTCCACCAATTAAAGAAAGAATATACCCTTCCTTATTAACGCTAATACTAGCATAGTCTCCATCTGTATTAAATTTGATTTCATTCATGCTAGGTCGATAAGCAGTTTCAATTTCAATAACTTGATTAAATTTGTTTGGAATGTTTATTTTCTCATATTCTTTTAAAACTTGATCAACATAAAACAGGAGATTACTGTTATATATGTTTTTATTATAATGAAATTGAATTGGAGTTATTGTAGTTTCATATTCTTCGTTTGTGATTACATTTTGTTTCAATAAAGATTTTAATAATATGTTTTTTCTTTCATTTAATTTTTCAATATTTTCACTATAATAAGTTGGAGCATTTAACAATGCAACAAACGTTGTCATTTCTTTTATAGATAAATCTTCATAGCTTTTATTAAAATAGTAATGACTTGCATCCGCAATTCCATAGATATCATTTCCTAGATATATACAATTTAGGTATCCTTCTAGGATTTGATTTTTAGGCACAGCTTGTTCTAATTTAATTGCGTAATAAAGTTCTTTTATTTTACGTGATAAAGTTTTATTGTTGGATAGATACACATTTTTTATGTATTGCTGGGTGATGGTAGAAGCTCCCTCAGATTTATTATTTTTTAAATTAGAGAAGATGGTTTTAAAGATTCTGCCTATATTAAAACCACTGTGTTGATAAAAGGATTTATCTTCAATTGTTAAAAGAATATCAATGTTTTTTTTGTTCATTTTTTCTATGTTTATAGGGGTTGTTTTATGTTGATTAATCAAATGAAGAATTTCTTGATTGTTCTCATCTTTTATAGAGAATTCTTTCCCTTTTGTAATGTCATAAATTGATTCAATAGGCTGAAAAAAGAAAAGAAATAAGAATAGTATAATGAAGATAGAACTGAGAGCTATCATGATTTTCTTTTTCATTTTTCATCACCAATATTATTATTTGAAAGAATAGGGGAAGTATGCTATAATTATTTGAAATTATTTTAGGAGAATTGCTATGATAAACTTAATTCGAAAATTGTTTATAAAAGATTATCAAAATGTAAAAGATGAAAAAGTGCGTGTGGCACATGGCAAGGTGGCAAGCTTTTTTGGCATCTTCTCCAATCTTATTTTATTTATTGGCAAAATGGTTGCGGGTATACTATCTGCAAGTATCTCTATTATCGCAGATAGTATTAATAACTTATCAGATATGGGATCATCTGTTATAACTTTAGTTGGATTCAAATTATCCTCGGCTCCTGCAGATGATGAACATCCCTATGGACATCAAAGAATGGAGTATATTGCAGGTTTAATTGTAGCAGTAATCATTATCTTTGTTGGTGGTAGTTTGTTTATATCTTCAATAGAAAAAATTATAGACTATCAAGTGACAATGATTCCTAAAAAGGTATTATATATTTCTATTTCAATATTAAGTTGTTCAATTTTAATTAAATTATTACAGGCCATATTTAATCACAAAATGGGAAAGATTATTAATTCTGTAACCCTAAAAGCAACAAGTAAAGATAGCTTAAATGATTGTATTTCTACATCAGCAATTTTAATCGTAAATGTAGTTTTCTTATTTATTCAGGATATTCCGTTTAGTTTAGATGGTGTATTGGGTATATTAGTTTCATTGTTTATTGTGATATCAGGAGTTAAGTTAATCAAAGAAGCAGTAAACCCTTTGATTGGTGTTTCTACTGATGAGGCTTTTATAAAAGAGATACTTAGTGTTATTCAAGATGAACCTTTAGTTTTAGGATTTCACGATCCTGTATGTCATATGTATGGTCCTACAAAATGCTTTATGACAATTCATGTAGAAGTGGATGCAAAATTAAATATGATGATGGTTCATGATAGTATTGATAATTTAGAAAAGCAGATATTTGAGCATTTTGGAGTAGAACTAACCATCCATATGGATCCAATTGAAACAGATAATGAGCAGACTAATGCATTACGCACAAGAGTTAAAGAAGTAATCAAGGGAATTGATACTTCCTTATCTATGCATGATTTTCGTGTGGTATATGGTAGTACACATAATAATTTGATTTTTGATGTTGTAAGGCCATATAAATTTAAATTGAGCGATGCTGAAATATTAAGAATTTTACAAAACAATTTTAAGGAAGAAGAAATTCCGCATTACTTTGTAGTTCATTTTGATAATCAATTTGTTAAAGATGAAGATTTAAATAAAGAATTTGAAAAAGAAGAATGATAAAATAAGAAAAGTTGAAAGTAGTTACTTTCAACTTTTTTTGTCAATCAATTTTATGGCACTCGGTGCGGGACTCGAACCCACAATTTAATCTTAGGAGGATTACGTTATATCCATTTAACTAACCAAGCATTCGGTGGTATTATATCAAATTTTTATATAGAATTCCAGCAGAAATTGAGTTTGATTCCTATGGATTGATCAATTTAATGTGTATTACATGCAAACATTCTCGTGTGTTTTTGCATAGTTAACCTTATAATCGGCAAAATAATAAAATGTTGAAATATCAACATATTTTATATACACACCATCGTGTGTTTCTTTTGGGAATGAAAAAATGAAAAAAATGTGTAAAATTTCATTGACTTATCTATTTTTTTTGGTATAATCAAAATGCTGTGTCAATTGTGCCTTAAAATTATTTAAGGTAAATGAATGGTATAAAACTAAGATATCCTATTATATATAATTAAGGATAGAAAGGAGAACAATATATGCCAACTATTGAACAATTAGTACGTAACGGAAGAACTGATAAAGTTTCTAAGTCTAAATCTCCAAGTTTAGGAATTGGATTTAACAGCTTAGAGAAGAAATATACAAAGCTTCCATCACCTCAAAAGCGTGGAGTTTGTACACGTGTTACTACTATGACACCTAAGAAGCCAAACTCAGCATTACGTAAGTATGCCAGAGTTCGTTTAACAAATGGAATTGAAGTTACAGCTTATATTCCAGGAATTGGACATAGCTTACAGGAGCATAGTACCGTATTAATCCGTGGTGGACGTGTTAAGGACTTACCAGGTGTTCGTTATCATATTATCCGTGGTGCATTAGATACTACTGGTGTTGCTAACAGAATGCAAGGACGTTCTAAATATGGTGCTAAAAGACCTAAACAAAAATAATTATTAAAAAATAAAGGAGGAATCGCTCATGCCTCGTAAGGGACATATTTCAAAAAGAGACGTGCTTCCTGATCCAATATATAATTCAAAAGTGGTTACAAGAACTATCAATACAATTATGTTAGATGGAAAAAAAGGAACAGCACAAACAATTTTATATAGTGCTTTTGATCGTGTAAAAGAAACTACTGGTCAAGATCCACTAGAAGTATTTAATAAGGCATTAGAAAATATTATGCCAGTTTTAGAAGTAAAAAGTCGTCGTATTGGAGGACAAAACTATCAAGTACCAGTAGAGGTTAGACCTGAAAGAAAACAAACATTAGGTTTAAGATGGTTAATCAAATATGCACGTCTTCGTAATGATAAAACTATGGAAGAAAAACTAGCAAAAGAAATTATGGATGCAGCTAATGGTGTTGGCGGTGCTTGCAAGAAGCGCGAAGATACACATAAGATGGCTGAAGCAAACAGAGCTTTTGCACATTACCGTTGGTAATTTGGGATATAGGAGAGATTTATTATGCCTAGAGAGTATACATTAGAAAAAACTCGTAATATCGGTATCATGGCACATATTGATGCTGGTAAGACAACTACAACAGAACGTATTCTATTCCACACTAAGAAAATTCATAAGATTGGTGAGACACATGATGGTGCATCTACAATGGACTGGATGGCTCAAGAGCAGGAGCGTGGTATTACAATTACCTCTGCTGCAACAACAGCAATTTGGAACAATTATAGAGTAAACATTATTGATACTCCAGGTCACGTTGATTTTACTGTTGAGGTTTCTCGTTCACTTCGTGTTCTTGATGGTGCTGTTACAGTACTTGATGGTCAAGCAGGTGTAGAACCTCAGACTGAAACTGTATGGCGTCAAGCTACAGATTACAATGTACCTCGTATCGTTTTCGTTAATAAAATGGATAAAATTGGTGCTGATTTTGAATATTCTGTAAATACAATTCATGATCGTTTAGGTGCAGTTGCAGCTGCAGTGCAATGGCCAATTGGTGCTGAGGATCAATTTAAGGGTCAAGTTGACCTAATTGAGATGAAAGCCTATATTTATGATGGTGGACAAGATGAAAATTATCAAATTGTTGACATCCCTGCAGATTTAGTTGAAATAGCTAAAGAAAAAAGAGAATTATTAATTGATACATTATCTCAATTTGATGATGATTTGGCAATGATGTACTTAGAAGGGGAAGAAATTCCTACAGATTTAATTAAGTCTGTTATTCGTAAAGCTACATTAAATGTTCAATTCTTCCCTGTATTCTGTGGATCTGCATTTAAGAATATGGGTGTTAAGAAAATGCTAGATGGTGTTATTGATTTCTTGCCTGCTCCAACAGATATTGCTGCTGCAAAGGGTGTTGATCATGCAGGTGCAGAAGTAGATATACATCCAACAGATGATGCTCCATTTGCTGCTTTAGCATTTAAAGTAGTTTCTGACCCATTTGTTGGTAGATTAACTTACTTCCGTGTTTATCAAGGACATATTTCATCTGGTTCTTATGTTAGAAATACAACAAAAGATTCTAAAGAACGTTTAGGACGTATCATGCAAATGCATGCAAATCACCGTGAAGAAATTAAAGAAGTTTATGCTGGTGATATTGCTGCTGCAGTAGGTTTCAAAAACACAACAACTGGTGATACACTTTGTGATGAAAAATATGAAGTTATTTTAGAGCAAATGGTATTCCCAGAGCCAGTTATCAGCGTTGCAGTAGAACCTAAAACAAAAGCAGATCAAGAAAAGATGACAAATGCTTTAACTAAATTAGCTGAAGAAGATCCAACTTTTAGAACTTATACAGATTCTGAAACTGGACAAACTATTATTGCTGGTATGGGTGAACTTCACCTAGACATTATTGTTGACCGTATGAAAAGAGAATTTAACGTTTTAGCTAACGTTGGTGCTCCTCAGGTTTCTTATCGTGAAACAATTACACAAGCAGCAGACTGTGAAGGAAAATATATTCGTCAGTCTGGTGGTCGTGGTCAATATGGTCATGTATGGTTAAAATTTGAACCAAATCCTGAAAAGGGTTATGAATTTATTGATAAGGTAGTTGGTGGTACAGTTCCACGTGAATATATCCCTGTTGTTGATAAGGGATTACAGGAATCATTACCAAATGGTATTTTAGCTGGATATCCTATGATTGATATCAAGGCTACTTTATTTGATGGATCTTATCATGAGGTTGACTCATCTGAAATGGCATTTAAGATTGCTGCTTCAATGGCACTTAAAGCTGCAAAGGATAAGTGTAAACCTGTATTACTTGAACCAATCATGGAAGTAGATGTTACTGTTCCAGAAGAATATGTAGGAAACGTAATTGGAGATTTAACAAGTCGTCGTGGACGCTTAGATTCTCAAGAAAAACGTGGAAATGGTATGAAAATTCGTGCTTATGTTCCACTTGCTGAAATGTTTGGTTATGCAACAGCTCTTCGTTCTAATTCTCAGGGACGTGGTAACTTCATTATGCAAACACATCATTATGAAGCCGTTCCTAGAAGCATTCAGGAAGAGATTATAAAGAGTAGATCTTAATTTTAAACTTCTACTTGCAAACCCTCGCCAATTAGGGTAAAATATATATTGGTAAAATTAAATTACAAATTATAAAATAAAATTAGGAGGACCATTTAAAATGGCAAAGGAAAAATTTGTTCGTACTAAACCACATGTTAACATTGGTACAATTGGACACGTAGACCATGGTAAAACAACTTTAACAGCTGCTATTACTACTATTCTTGCAAAGAAGGGTTTAGCACAAGCTAAAGACTATAACCAAATCGACGCTGCTCCAGAAGAAAAAGAGCGTGGTATTACTATTAATACTGCACACGTTGAATATGAAACTGAAAACCGTCACTATGCACACGTAGACTGTCCAGGTCATGCTGACTATGTAAAGAACATGATCACTGGTGCTGCTCAAATGGATGGTGGTATCTTAGTTATCGCTGCAACTGATGGACCTATGGCTCAAACTCGTGAGCACATCTTACTTGCTCGTCAGGTAGGTGTACCTAGATTAGTTGTATTCTTAAATAAGTGCGATATGGTTGATGATGAAGAATTAATTGACTTAGTAGAAATGGAAACTCGTGAATTATTAAGCGAGTATGACTTCCCAGGTGATGATATTCCATTTGTTCGTGGATCTGCTTTAAAAGCATTAGAAGGAGATGCAGCTTGGGTTAGCAAAATTGATGAATTAATGAATCATGTAGATGAGTATATTCCTACTCCAGTTCGTGATACAGATAAGCCATTCTTAATGCCTATTGAGGATGTATTCACAATTACTGGACGTGGTACAGTTGTTACTGGACGTGTTGAACGTGGACAAGTTCGCGTTGGTGATTCAGTAGAAATTATTGGTATTAAGGATACTCAAACTTCAGTTGTTACTGGTGTTGAAATGTTCCGTAAGTTATTAGACTACGCTGAAGCTGGAGATAACATTGGTGTATTACTTCGTGGTATTAACCGTGATCAAGTTCAACGTGGTCAAGTATTAGCTAAACCAAAATCAGTTACTCCTCACAAGAAGTTTACTGCTCAAGTTTACGTTTTATCAAAAGATGAAGGTGGTCGTCATACTCCATTCTTCTCTAACTATCGTCCACAATTCTATTTCCGTACTACAGATGTTACAGGTATCATTACTTTAGCTGCTGGTACTGAAATGGTTATGCCTGGTGATAATACAACTATGACTGTTGAATTAATTCACCCAATTGCTATGGAACAAGGTACTAAGTTCTCTATCCGTGAGGGTGGACATACTGTTGGTGCTGGTTCAGTAGTAGATATTATTGAATAATCAATAGACAAATAAGTAGGGTAATGCAACAACATTGCCCTTTTTGTTTTTATAGGGTATAATAATACTATTAATAAAAAGTTTGGAGGGCAGAGATTATGAAGAAAAGATTTATTTTTATTGTAGTTGCTTTACTTTCATTATTTTTGTGTTCTTGTGAGGATAATTCAAATGATGCAAATGATCAAAATGATTTTGATGCAAACCAAAATGAAATTGCTGAAGGTAAAAAAATCTATCAAAAATTCGAAAGTGAAATGAAAAATTTTTCTGATGGTATGGAACAGAAAAATTCAATTCAAATCAATCTGAACTCTTATTATTTTGTAATGAATTCAGTGGTGACTACACAGCAATTAACAATGAAAGCTAATAAATCTCCAATGTCAATTTTGATAGAAGAATCTGGAAACCCAGTTGTCCTATTTCAAGAAAATAATACCAATGTATCAAGTTATTATTTTGATTTAGATCGTGAAGGTTATTACAGCAAGACTATTAACCAGGATGATATGGATTCTATATTGGATGAAAGTGGATTAGATAATGATTTTGTTTTTGATTTTAAAATAGATCCTGCTAAGGCCAAGATTCAATATGATAAAAAATATAGTATAGAAGTTTGTATTGAAGACCTTTTGGAGATCAATGAAAATATTAACATAGATGAAATTGCTAAACTTTTAAATGCTTCAAAAGATAAATTTTTAAAATCAATTCTTAAGTATGAAGTATCCATCATTGATGATAAACTAGATGTGAATTTGTCTATAAAATTTAAACAATGGATTGATGGAAAAGAAGTAGATGCTTCTATATTAATCAATTATATATTCATTTTAAAAAATGAATTACATGTTTTTGATTTATCAAGATACCATGAATTGCCTGCAAACTCACCAGAAGATGTAAACGAATATACTTCTATAGACTCTCCAATATCAAGTCCCTATAAAGCATATAATGATACTTATAAAATAAAATTAATGCCTGGAATATATACGATTGAGACTGAGAGGGATTTTAATATAACTTTCTTATATGAAAATATGGATCGATTTCCTTCCTATTCCATTGAGTATGGTATTAAAGAATTTCTAATCATAGAAGAAGAGATTGATCTTTATATGCAAGTGTCACAATATTTTAATGAAGGATATTCTTTAATATTTACTAAACATTCAGAAACAGTGAAAGAAAAACAACCTTTACCTAGTAGAATAAATGTTGATTTTGCATATAAATATGATTATGTTATTTATGACACCTCTTCTTATAATAAAGAATATATGACTCTTTTAAATAATACAGATAAAGATTTCTGGTTTTTATATGAAAATACTTCAAACAAAATAGATAAACATGGTGTCATGGGTTTTTATTTTAATAGTCCATATCTAATCATTGTGAATACTGAGGAAACAAGAGTTTCAGCAGATTTAAATATTTATGTACCTAAAAATTATGGAAAAGTGGATATAACAAATGGTTCAGACGAATACTATATAATAGGATCTAATGGTTTTGAAGCTCAATTTTATTTTAAAGCTGAGCAAACAGGATATTTCCAAATTGAATTAATTGATGTCAATGATAATAAAGTATATCCTAATTGCAGTATTAGTGGAAATGGATTTACAAACATATTTCATGGTTATGAGGGATCTACCTACCAATTCCAGTTGAGTGGAATTGCTTTAGATAAACCTGGATTATATAAAATAAGAATAAAAATGATTGAATAATTGAAGTTTTTATGCAAAAATTCTTTGTTTTTATATAAGTGCATCATTTTTATTGTAAAATATTTGGGGGATAAAATGAAAAAAGCACTTGTAAAAATAATAGTATTAGTTATAAT
>JAIDKZ010000010.1 GCA_029051735.1 Anaeroplasmataceae bacterium
ATTGAATATATAAATCCTCAAGTGAAGAATTAATATAAATTGTACATTTATTAGAAATATATGTAAAAAAGTTAAAGTGAAAGAAATGATTTTTATATTCTTGATTTATTGTTAATACCCCAGATTCTACTTGAATGTTATAGTTTTTGTATTTGCCATCATAGTATATAATTTTACTTTGATCTTCTGTATAAATAATCTCTAAATCTTCTGCAGCACCTTTAAATGAAATAGCATGAATCTCTTCTAATTCATATTCCTTTCTTTCTAAATTAGGATCAGTATAGACCTCTTCTAGTACAAAATCATCTCTTGTCGCAGCAAATCCACATAGTCCAGCACTAGCAATACAAAGAAGAATTCCTACGATGATAAACCCTCTAATTTTCATATGCATAATTCCTCCTCTTCTTTCCAGATAGGGCATTAAGGAATGAACGAATGACCTTCCATATCCAACTTAAAATTTTTAGAATGAGTGGTATGACAATACAAGTTCCACCCATCATTCCTATCCCTACACCAATTCTAAATAGTGTGATTGTAAATCCATCATCAAAATTTAAAGCACTGACAATGATCATATATATACCACCAAAGAATATGCCAATACCACTAATGAAAACGACAAAACATGCAATCGTTAAAGCAATAAAGAAAATTACTTTCAATATGGTCAACAAGGTTCTCCATAAAGATGAAGCAGCATTGCCAGATTTTTCTTTCCTTCTAGGAACATCTCTTTTTCTATCTACTTGCTTTTCTTTTTCTTCTTCAAATTCATCATAACGCATTTTTGAACGATGATATGGATCAACTCTTCTAACAATATCATCTAGTTCTCCTAAATCGTAAATAACTTCAGCCTCTGTTTTTCCAGTTCGATCAATGGAATCTTCAATTAATTCATCATAATAGTCTAATATATCTTCTCTATCTGAGCGATCTAAATGGCTTAAACGGCTATTTAATTTTCTTAAAAATTCTCTTTTTCTCATTTTATTTCCCCTTCCTAACAATGAAATCGTATACACGTTCCATATCTCGCCATTCTTCTAAAAAATCCTTGATTCTTTTTTCACCTAAACGTGTTATCTCATAATATTTTCTTGTTCGTCCATTAAAATCCTTAGTATAAGTCCTTAAGAGTTTTTGTCCTTCTAAACGCCTTAATATTGGATATAGTGTAGATTCTGAGATTTCAATCAATTCTGAAATATCACTTATAATCTTATATCCATACGATGCTTCTTTTCGCAAACTTGCTAGGACACAAACCTCTACAATTCCTTTCTTTATTTGAATATTCATCTCATCACTCCAATACTGTGTAATGCATAGTATTAAACTTAAAAAAATATACAAAAATATTTTTCATCTATAGTATACTATGCAATATATAGTATTGTCAATACATTTTTTTACATTTTTTTAGAAAAAGAAAGAGGATAAATCCTCTTCTTCTAGTAGTCTATAAGCCATGTTTTGTACCTTATAAAGGCGGTAACTATTTATCTGCAAATATATTTGCCTCTATTTAAGTTTCCTTATTCACTTAAATAAAGCTCCCCTACCAAAATTTGGGTTTCTAGCTTGTGGGGTTTACCAACGTTTCAGTCTTTCATTTCTAAAAGAATCGTCTCTGTGGCACTTTAAGAAATACACCATATCCAAATAGGACTTAGGCTTCTTTCGCCGTCATTTTCATGCCTTAGCTTATTTTTTGGCTAAGCACAAACACTACAATCATCTCAGATTGTGCTAGCATGGACTTTCCTAACCTTACAAAGGCTCAGTTACCCAACTACCATCCATATTATACTAAAATCAAAGATAAAAAACAAGAAAATGCTACTATTTAAAGTAGCATTTTTAAAATTAATTTTCTTTTCTCTTTTGTGCATCACGAAGAGCATCTTTTCTTGATAAATCAATTTGCCCTTTTTCATTAACTCCTATGCACTTTACAATGATTTCATCATTTAAAGAAACAACATCTTCTGGTTTTTCTACTCTTTCTAAAGCCAATTTAGAAATGTGACATAAACCTTCTGTTCCTTCCCATAATTCAATAAATACACCATATTTTTCAATACGAGTAACACGTCCTGTATAAACAGCTCCTACCTCAGCCTCACGAATGGAATTTAAAATATATGCTAAACATGCCTTTGCGGTATCCATATTTTCATGCATTACATATAATCTTCCATCTTGTTCTAAATCAATTTTTACATTGTCAAACTTTTCTATAGTAGCATTAATTGTCTTACCACCTGCACCAATGACATCCTTAATTTTATCAGGATTGATTTTATCTGTTACAACCTTAGGTGCATATTCACTTAAGTTAGGACGAACTTCAGCAATTGTAGTTGCCATATGATTTAAAATTTCTAAACGACCTTTCTTAGCTTGATATAAGGCTTCTTTCAAGATTTCATAGGTAATACCTTTAATCTTAATATCCATTTGTAAAGCTGTGATTCCATCTTTAGTACCAGCAACCTTAAAATCCATATCTCCTAAGTGATCCTCTAAACCCTGAATATCTGTTAGTATTGTATAGTCATCACCATATGTAATCAAGCCCATCGCAATACCTGCAACTGGAGCCTTAATTGGTACACCAGCAGCCATAAGAGCTAAAGTTCCAGAACAAATGGTTGCCTGACTTGAAGAACCATTAGATTCTAAAATTTCAGATACTACACGTATAGTATAAGGAAATTCATCCTCATTTGGAATTACATAGGATAATGCTCTTTCTCCTAAAGCTCCATGTCCAATTTCTCTTCTACCTGGAGCACCATATCTTCCTGTTTCTCCTACAGAGAAAGCTGGGAAATTATAATGAAGCATAAATCTTTTATTTGATTCTTCTAAAAGACCATCAATAATTTGACTATCAACTAAGGATCCTAAAGTTACAGTACCTAAGCTCTGTGTTTGACCACGAGTAAATAATGCAGAGCCATGAACACGTGGTAATACATCTACTCGACTTGAAAGAGGTCTTATCTCATCAGTTTTACGGCCATCTGGACGAATCTTATCCACAGATATTAAACGACGAACCTCATTATGAAGAATCTCATCTAAAGTGTATTGTACATGACGCAAATATTGTGTTTTTGCCTCTGTATCAATTACTTTTATACCCTCTATTTCCTTTATAAATACTTTTTCATCAAAATGTGCAAGAGTTTCAGCATTGATACTATCAATAGCAGCATAACGCTCTAATTTATCTTCAATACGAATAGCCTTCACAAGTCGGTCTTCTGCATATTCTTTAACTACTGCCATAATTTCAGGATCAACACAGAATAAATCTACTTCAACTTTATCTTTGCCACATGCCTTTACAATTTCTTTTTGAAAATCACATAATTTTTGAATTTCAGCATGACCAAATTTCAATGCTTCCCACATATCATCTTCACTAACAAAGCGAGCACCAGCCTCAACCATATTGATGGCAGTATGTGTACCTGCAACAGTCAAGTTGATATCTGATTTTTCTAATTCTTCTGGTGTTGGGTTAATCATAAGTTTTCCATCAACTTTACCAACAACAACTCCAGCAATTGGTCCTTCAAAAGGAATATCTGAAATCATTAATGCAATTGAAGATCCAAGCATTGCAGCCATAGCTGTAGTGCAATTTGGATCACTTGACAATACTGTATTTACAACCTGTACCTCATTTCTAAACCCCTCAGCAAATAAAGGTCGAATTGGACGGTCAATTAAACGTGAAACAAGTGTTTCATGCTCAGAAGGTCTACCTTCTCTTCTTAAAAATCCACCAGGAATCTTTCCTGCAGCATATAGTTTTTCTTGGTATAATACCATTAAAGGGAAGAAATCTGCGGTTGATGCGACATTATTAGAACAAACTGCTGATAGAACCGTGCTTCCTCCATAAGTAACAACGCATGCACCATTTGCTTGCTTTGCCACTTCGCCAATCTCTATTACAAGAGGACGTCCTGCCCAATTGTATTCGAAGCGTTTTACTTCACTCATTCTTTTTCTCCTTAAATCTTACTTTTTTTATTCATAACATATTCATTATAACACAAATTTACATAAAAGATACAAAAAAAATGAAAAGGCACAAATTTTGTGCCTTTTTCACTAACGACGTAAACCTAATTTTTTGATTAAAGCTTCATATTTTGCTAAATCTTTACGCTTTAAATAATCTAATAAAGCTCTTCTTTGACCAATTTTGCTCATAAGACCACGCTTAGAATGGAAATCATGAATATGAGTTTCAAAGTGTGTATTTAATAAATTGATTTCTTCTGTAAGAATAGCTACTTGAACTTCAGTAGACCCTGTGTCCTTTTCATTCTTACCATAAAGCTTTATTAATTCTGCTTTTTTCTCTTTAGTTAACATAATCTTTTCCTCCTTAATTGTATTTTGATTCATCGTATATCCTAGTATAGGTATCAGAGGATAATCCATATACAAAGAAAACGACCTTATTTATTATATCAAATTATTCAAAATTTGCAAGTCTAAATTCATTATTTTGTAAAATTCATATTAGAAGAAAGAAAATAACACTTTTCTCTATCCTTTTTCAACTGTTCTACTAATTCATTTTTGGATGCAAAAGCAATTTCATCTCTAATTTTTTTATGAAAAAAAACTTCAATGTTCTCTCCATATATATCTTCATCTAAACTGAAAACATTAACCTCCATACGCTTTTTTAAAGAAAAATTAAATGTTGGATTATTTCCTATATTGCACATACCATAATAAAACTTTTGCTGAATCATAATCGTTACAAAATAAACACCATTTCCAGGTAAATAGTAATTTTTATACTCTATATTAGCTGTTGGAAAGCCAATTAATCGACCTTTTTGAGAACCATAAATGATTTCTCCCCGAATTGAAAAAACTCTTCCAAGCAATCGATTTGCTTTTTCTACATCACCTAAAGATAGAAGTTCTCTTGTATAAGTTGATGAAACTCTTACGTCCTCAAATATGAACTTTTTTACCTCATAAAACTCAAATTCTTTACTCAAATCCAAAATGGTTCCTTCTGCTTTTCTACCAAAAGTAAAATCATACCCACATACACACGATTTTATATTTAAATTCTTCATCCAAAGAATAAATTCTTCCTTACTTAATCTAGCAACATCCTCATTAAATTCAATAATGATTAAATAGTCAATTCCCATACGTGAAAATATGTCTGCCTTATGCTCCATTGGAGTAATCAGTTTATAATCAGGAATTTTCTTTAAAAAAACAGAAGGATGAGGATAAAATGTTAATACAGCTGATTTATATCCATGACGCTTACATTCTTCTATTAGTTTTTGATGTCCTAAATGTACTCCATCAAAATTACCAATAGCTGCACAAAGCGGTTCTAAAATAACTTCATGCTGCATTCCTTTAACATTTATAATTTTCATCTTCTTCCCTCCCATCTTTAAAAATAATGACTGGCTTGTAAAGATTTTTTTGAATAACCTCATATAAAGCAATAATTTTTCCTCTATGTACTACATAAAATGGTTGATCTGTTGATAATTGCCTATCATCTAATACAACACCATTTTTCACAAGTTTAGCTAGATAATCATTTACTTCAAACTTCTTATAAGGAAATACTTCTTCAATTGTCAATAGATGCTCTTCTTTTAGTTCATCTAAAGGAGTAGCTGATACTAAAGTAAAATTACCACTTTGAATGCGTCTAAGCTCCTTTAAAATAGCAATTCCACCCATAGATATCCCTAAATCTCTTGCAAAACTACGCACATAAAAACCTTTTGATACCTTCAAAAGCACATCAACTTCCAAATGACCTGAACATAATCGAAGATTTGAAATACGACTTATATCATAAATCTTAACAGTCCTAGAAGGAACATCTATTTTTTGATTTCTTCTTTCATATTCATAAAGCTTTTTACCATCAATTTTTATTGCTGAAACCATTGGAGGAATTTGTTTATCAACTTCAAGAAATTCTTTTAATTTTACATCTAATTCTTCTACATCAAACTTCATTTCTATCTCATCTGTAATAGCACCAGAAATATCTAATGTATTTGAATTATAACCAAAAATAATAGTTGCAATATACGACTTGTCATGTTCATTAATAAATTTCATTAGTTTTGTTGCAGAGTCACAAGCAACTACCAAAAGTCCAGTAGCATCTGGATCTAAGGTTCCACTATGACCACATTTTTTCAAATGAAATTGTCTTTTTATCTTAGAAACTACTGTTTGTGATGTCATCTTTTTAGGTTTGTCCACTAGAAAAAAACCATCCATTTTCTTGTACCTCCTTTTTTATTTCAAACATAAACTAATTTAAATAACTAATTAATATATTAAAAGTAATTAATTTAAGAATTTATTGTATCTACATAATCTAGTATTGTAAATTACATTCCTCACGAAATATTTTTTTCTCCTTTATTACCACTAATGATGCAGAAACAATAAATAAAGTGGCCTGAACAAAGATATAAGCAACCCACACTCCATAGAGTTTAAAACTAAAGCAAAATAATAAAAATCCTATAGGAGTAAGAACAAAAGGCTCTAAAAATACAATAATATTGGCAAAAATCTTTGCATCAATTGCATAAAAATAACTTGCAGCAACTTTAATAAAGGAAACAAACAAAGCACCTATCACATAATAGATAAGTCCATCATTATAATATTTTGATGCGACATTTGACAAATTATATAAATCTCCAAGTTGTTTCTTGCAAAGATACATCGTAATAGACACACAAAGACAAATGAAAAAACTAATAGAAAAACAAATCATCAGCATTTTTTTGTTTTCCTTATATTCATGTTGAACTTGATTATAAGAAAAAAGTGGCTGTATAGAATCTCCAACTGCACAGGCTAAAGCAATTAAAATATAAGATAAATAGGATAATAAAGTGTATGCAGCAACTGCTTCATCTCCTCCATATGATTTACAAACTAAATTGGTAATAATTATTACTATAGAATAGGAAAATGCAAGAATAAAAGGTGCTATGCTCGTCTTTGCTAATTCTAAAATATCCTCTTTTTTGAAAGAGATTCCCTTAAGTTCTTTAAAATAAGCAGTTAAACAAATTATAGAAGATATAACTTGAGCCAATACAGATGCTAATGCAGCTCCAGCAAGATCCATATCTGCTACAAATATAAATAAGTAATCTAGTCCTAAATTTGTAAAAACACTCATTAAAGATGCACATGCAGCAATTTTTACTTTATTTGAATTTTTCAGTAAGGGTAGTAATCCCATACCTAGCATTTGAAAAACTGAACCCATTAAAATAATCTTTAAATATTGTACAGCATATGTATATGAAGTACCTGTAGCTCCTAAACTCCATAGTAATGGAGTTCTTAAAAAATAGAACATTAACCCAAAGAAAACACCTAAAATTAAAATAATAACAATTGTAGTAAGTTTAATTTGGTTTGATTTTAGTTCTTCTTTTCCTTTAAGCTTTTGAATATATATTCCACCTGCTAAACCAAATGCTGTACCAATTGATTGAAGAAAGGAAGTAATTGGCCAAGTAATATTAATAGCAGCCAATCCTGAATCCCCTATTTTTTGTCCAACAAATATTCCATCAACAATTGCATACATACTCATTAGAAGGCTTGCAACCAAAGATGGAATAAGGTAACTTGCAAATTTTTTCATTTCTTTATGCCTTATCTTCCTTTGATTGGATGACCAAAATACGTCCACCTTTCAAAGTCACAATTCCTCGTTCACTTGTAATTTCATTTGAAATTGTTAAAGGGTCCATATTACTCAAATGATATTTATTTAATGGATAACGAAATCCATCTAGTGTGATTATTGTATCACTTAAAGCAAAAAAAGAAATAAACTTATAGTCTGTTTTTTTTATGCTAAAGGAAGAATCCATTACATACATATGAGAATTATTGTCTAACATTTCTACTTTTGGAAATCGCTCCATCAGCAAAAGATTTGCAATAAAGTGTTCAATTCTTTTTCCTTGAATTCCACCTAATATGATGATTCGCTCTGCGTCCTTACAAAGTTTTAAAGCAGCCATAGTATCTGTATCATTCTTCTCTTGTGGTAAATGAATGACTTCCGTATTGGATTTTAAATAGTTTAGCTTGTCCGCATCAATTGAATCAAAATCTCCTATAGCAACATCAACTTTTACACCATTTTGGAGGGCAACATATGCCCCCTCATCCACTCCAATGATGTAACGATTGCTAAAATTAAATTTTGAAAAATCCATATCGTGCCCTATAATTAGCACATATTCCATCTTCTTCTATCCCCTTTCTTTTAACCACAATTTCAAAGAGTAATAGTCTACATTTCCATCTCTTCTAGAGATAACCTCTCCATTTTTAATCAATAAATATGAAGGAATTCTATTAATCCGAAATTGCTGTTTAAGGTTACCATATTTTGTCACATTTACTCGATAAATATTTATATTAAATTCTAAATTCAACTTCTGAATTCGCTCAGCTAAAACATTACATTTTGAATTCCAAGAAGCATAGAAAAAATATAAACCATCGAATAAGTCTTGCCCATTATACTCATAAATCAATGTAATCCGTCCTTATTTAAGCTTTACGACAGTAACACCATTTAAGCCTTCTCCCTCTTGACCATAACGATAACTCTTTGCATAAGGACAAGACTTTAAATACTCCCAAACAGCCTTCCTTATTGCCCCTGTACCAAAACCATGAATAATAGATACACTTTCTAAATTTCCAAGAATTGCTTGATCAATATAAGAATCCATCAAGTCTTTAACTTCTTCATATCTTTTCCCACGTAAATCTAAGGAAAGACTCACATGAGCAGATGGGTTATAACCAGAAAGTCTAGTTTCTCTTATCTTTTTGTCCTTAGGCTTGGGAGCTTTAATCAAATCACATCGTGCAAAATCCATAGAAAATTGTCCCATTTGAACACTGAATTTATCTTTTTTGATTTTTATTATGGAACCATTTTGATTATATGGCTTAATAAAAACATAATCTCCAATCGCAAGTTCATCTTCAAAGAGTAATGGATTTTCAGCATCAGCACTCAAATTCTTTAATTTATGCTTTACTTGAGCAAGTTCATGATCTTTATACTCTTGCTGTTCCATACTCTTTAATTGATCTAAAATTTCTTCAGCTTCTTTCTTTGCTTTATAAATCAATTCATTTGCTTCCATTTTAGCCTGTTCAAGAATTTTATCATGTTGCTTAGAAAGTTTTAGTTTCTCCAAGGAAAGCTCTTGATTTAAACTATCGTTCATTTCTATTTTATGACGAAGTTCATCTTCTTGAACCTGTAATGAAGCAATTTTATCCTCTAGATTATTTAATATCTCTTTAGATTGTGATGTATCCATATGCTCCATATACTGTTTAGCACCAGCAATCACCTCATCACAAATCCCTAATCTTGATGCAATTTCAATTGCATTTGACTTCCCTGGAACACCAATAAGCAATCGGTAGGTTGGAAGTAAAGTATTTGAATTAAATTCCACAGAAGCATTTAATACATCATTTTGATGAAATGCATAAGCCTTTAAATCACTATAATGTGTAGTAACAATTGTTTTAGCTCCTCGCTTTTTTAAATAATCAATCATTGCAATAGCAAGACTACTTCCTTCTTTTGGATCAGTTCCACTACCCAACTCATCTAATAGCACTAAGGATAAGGAATTTACTTCATTTAAAATTTCATTCATTTGCTTCATATGACTAGAAAAAGTAGATAAAGATTGTTCAATAGATTGTTCATCCCCAATATCTGCTAATATTGAATCAAACACAGAAACTATAGAATCCTTTGCTGCAGGAATCCACATTCCACATAAAGCCATAAGATGTAAAAGTCCAACCGTTTTAATTGCCACAGTTTTACCACCAGTATTTGGTCCTGTAATAATAATTGTTGAAAAAGATTTACCTAATTCTACATCAATTGGTACAACATGATCCATAGGAATCAAAGGATGCTTCGCTCTTTTTAGATTAAAATATCCATTCTCTACTACTTCAACTGGATTGTACTCATATTCTTTTGCCATTAATGCTTTTGCAAAAATAATATCTAGTCTGGTTAAAGCTTCTAAATTTCTTTCTAATTCTACTGCCTCAGCACCAACAAGCAAACTCAAATTTTTAAGAATTATCTGAATTTCATTTTTCTCTGCAGCTTTATAAGACTCAATTTGATTTGTCGTTTCCAATGTAGTTTCTGGCTCTATATAGCAAGTTGTATTGGAAGAGGAAATATCATGAACTATCCCTTTAAAACTATTTTTATACTCAATTTTCACAGGCAAACACATCCTGTTATTCCGTAAAACAATTAAATTTTCTGTAAGCATAGAAGCCTTAGAAACCATGAGTTCAGAAAGTTTACTTCTCAATCGATTCTCCAAAGAGGTTATACTCTTGCGGATTGTAAAGAGTTCTCTTGATGCAGAATCATTTACCTTGCCATCACTTGAAATTGCTAAAGTTATATTTGTTTTTAAGTTCTTAAACTGCAATAACTCATCTTTAAATTCTTTTAAAGCTGAAATATCAAGTTTAAGTGAATCTAAAGAATGAAAATATCGACTAACATTTCCAATACAATCAATCAATCCAACAATAAGATTGAGCTCATATGGCTCCAAAATTCCTCCAATTTGTGCTCGTTTGATACTAGGAAGAACCTCATATAATCCCCCCAAAGGAAGATCAGATAACTTAATAATAGCAGCAAAAGCTTGAGAAGTTTGCTGCTGAAGTTTTAAAACTTCATCTAAAGAATTGCTAGGATAGAGTTCTTCAATACACTGCTTTGCATAATTTGTTTTCGCAAAACTCTTAAGCATTTCTATGAGTTTTTTAAATTCTAATGTTTCCAAATCATAACGCATATCGAACCCCTCCTTCTTTTTTATACTTCAATCCACTCTGGATTTTCAACAAGCCGCTTATAAGATACTACATTTGCTCCATACACATCTGTATCTGGATAAACAAAAACCATTTCACATTCATTGATAACTTTAAGCAAAGCACGTGTGTTAGGATAAATAATAAAAAGCTTATGTGCCTTTTTGCTAGTTTTACCAAAATCAAATCGCATTAAAGCTTCAATTCCTTCTACAAACATAGTTTTCTCTTGATTTTCATTAATTCTTCTTAACTGCCATTTGATTGCATTGTTAATACAGATTTCATGATTCGCATAGTTGTCAATGATCTTTACAAAATAAATATGATTAGGCCCCTCAAAATAGTAATCATAGGTTTCCTTTTTTGCATGCTCTAAGGTATATTCTGTAACATGATTTCTTTCACATGCATCCGTAAAAATCTTTAAAATATCATTTTTTCTTTTTTTAATCATTTCTTTTTTATAAATAATAACACCTAAAATGATAATACCTATAAAAAATATGATTCCAATACTCCAATAGAAATAGCGCATATCTATCCTCCTATTATCCTAATTTCTTTTTCAAATAAATCCTTAAACCAACAATAAATAAACAAGAATATCCAATGCAGCCTAAACATAAAAATCCTATTCCCAAATACATTAAAACCACATTCTTATTTAAAGCAGAAAATACAATCATTCCAAATCCGCAAAAAAACAAAAGAAAAAAAACAATGAAACTAATTAGAACTCTTGTTTTCATATTCTAATACATCCTTATTTATCATTTCCATGACATGCTCTCCTATTTCTGTTGTATTCATATTTCCATATTCCATAGGAGTCATTGGTTTATGAAATATCAATGTAATCTTCACTCTACTAAAAAGCGTTTTTCTTTTTTTGGTTTTAGAAGAACCCAGTATTGCAGCTGGAAGCAATAATGCTTCACTCTTTGTTACTAGCTTATAAGCACCAGCTCTTAAATTTACCATCTCTTCTGTATCTCTGCTCTTAATGCCACCCTCTGGGAAAACAATATAAGACATGCCATCTTGAATTGCCCGAATGCCCTTTATAATCTCTTTTGCCGCAGCCCGGTCATTTTCCCTATCAATTGCTATCACGCCAAAAACAGGCTTACATTGCTTAATGACAGGGTATTTAAATAAGTCTTTTTTCCCAACAGCAGAACATACACGATGTAATCCATAATATAACGCTACAGGATCTATATCTGATTTATGATTTGCATAACACACAAAAGGGACATTAGGAATATTTTCTTTTCCTATCACTTTTACTTTGACATTGATACAAAATAAAATCATATGACATACTTGATGTAATAACATATGGCGAAATTTTTTCTTTGGATCTGTTTTCTTCCAAAAAACAAATAAAATCGCAACAAATAACACAAAAGTTAAAAAAGCTAAAATAATAGAAATAAACACCCATAAAAAATTAAACCATAAGGATAATCCTATAAAATTAAATAAGTAGCAATATAAAGCTGCTAAACCTAGTATACATAGAAAAACGATCATAACTGAACAACTCTTTCAAATAAAGTATAAATAACCTCTTCCTTATCTTCCTTCCAAATCATTTGAAATTTTGAAAAATCAACTTCTGGAAAATAAGTATCACCTTCATAATTCTTTTTAACAACAGATATATATAACCGATCTGCATATGGGAGGCTCAATCGGTATATCGTTGCGCCACCAACAACCCATAAGTCTTCTGTTCTATTCTTTAAAAACTCTTCTACATCATGAACAATAACCGCATCCTCTAAAACCAAAGATTCATTCAAAGATGCCACATAAATATCACCATAAGGAAGTGGTTTAGTTTTATAATAACCCTTTAAAGAAAAATATGTTGCTTCCCCCATTAAAACCGGCTTCCCTTTTGTATGATTTTTATAATAAATCAAATCCTCCTTAATATGCCAGGGAATCTGATTATTTTTTCCAATCACAAATTCTTTTGTCATTGCCCAAATTAAACAAATCATTAGACAGCCACCTTACCTTTAATTCCTTTATGAGGATCATATCCCATCAGCTCAAAATCTTCAAATTTAAAATCAAAAATTGATTGAATACTAGGATTAATCTTCATTTGTGGTAAAGCACGTGGCGTTCTTTTCATTTGACGATAAATCTGTTCTAAATGATTTAAATAAATATGGGCATCTCCTATTGTATGTACGAAGTCACCTAAATCTAAATGACACACCTGAGCAATCATCATTGTAAATAAAGCATAACTTGCAATATTAAAAGGAACACCTAAAAAAACATCTGCACTTCTTTGATAAAGCTGGCAAGATAATCTATTATTATTTACATAAAATTGCATAAAACAATGACATGGTGGAAGAGCCATATTAGGTATTTCGGCAGGATTCCAAGCAGAAATAATTAATCTTCTAGAAGTAGGATTATGCTTTATTTGTTCAATTAATTCTGTAAGTTGGTCAACTCCACCAAAATTTCGCCACTGCTTCCCATAAACAGGTCCTAGATTCCCCCAACGCTTTGCAAAATCAGAATCCTCTTTTATTTTTAATGCAAATTCTTCAATTGTTTCATTAGCATATTCTTTTGATTTTTGGTAGCTTGCAAATGGCCAATCATTCCAAATTCGCACATCATGATCTACTAAATATTTAATATTTGTGTCGCCTTGGATAAACCACAAAAGCTCATGAATAATACTCTTCAAATGCACTCGTTTTGTGGTTAATAAAGGAAATCCCTCTTTTAAATCAAAACGCATTTGATATCCAAAATAAGAAATTGTTCCTGTACCAGTACGATCTTCTTTTTTAATTCCTTTTTCCAATATTGTTTTACATAATTCAAGATACTGCTTCATAATTAATCACCTAATTTTAATTATACAAAAATTATGCCTTTTTTTCAATATAACGATAAAAAAACTATGAGGTTATTAAAACCATTATCTTTACAAAGAAATACCTTATTTAGAAAAAAAAGAGCCTGATTAGGCTCTAAACAAAAGATTCATATTTTTATTTTGATTTTAAATCATCTGCTGTAATCTTTCTATATGCAGCAGACATTGCATTTCCAGCAACAAAGGTTACAATAAGTCCTTCTACATCCTCTTCATTTTCAATCTTTGTTTTTAAATCCTCTAAAGATTTGCATCCTTTAACAGAAATAATAACACCAGATTTAGCAAAAATAATTTCTACTCTTTCATCTCCAAGATCTTTTCTGACTCTATCCAATGTATAATAGTCATCATCATTATCTTGAGCTTCCTTGTTGATTTTGTCAGCATAAGACTGAGATACATTAGAACATGATGCTAACATAAACATTCCAAAGCATAAACTTAATGCTAAAATTCCTCTCAAAAACTTTTTCATATATTTGCCTCCTATCTAAAATTCATTATATCAAATTAATGATTTTATGGAAAGCAAATCTATAATAAATATGAAATAAATAAACAAAAACAATAAAAATGTAAATTATAATTCTATTTTTTCATAAGGAATTTCTAAATATATCTTCTCTAAAGCAAATCTTTGGCGTTCTTCTTTTGTAAAAATTGAAACAATGATATCATTTAAATCAATTAAAACCCATGGAGTTTGTTCTCCTTCAATACCTCGAATTTGAAAACCAGCCTTTATAGCCTCTTCCTTAATATAGTTTACTCCAGCAGTAGCCTGACGTTCTGAATCAACACTAGCTAAAATCATTTCATCATAAAATGGAGAATATCCCTTCATATTATAATCCATGATATCAACAGCTTTTACTTTTCCTAAACTTTCTAAAACAATCTCTCTTAATGTCATAAATCACACAATCCTTCATAATATTTTAAAACTTCAAGTTGTATAGGATGCGTTTTTTTATTGTGTTTTTCTATATATTCTATAGTGAATTTGACAGATTCATAAATTGCTTTATAAAATTCACCCTTTAATAAAATCTCTCTACATTCAATACAACTTTTATATATTCTATTTTCTTCTGTATAATCACTTATGAGAATAATTTCTTCTAGTCTAGACATATTTAATCTACCCCATACATGATTACGAATCGCATTATAAATGTCCTTATCATTTCCAACAAAGGTTTTATAATATGCTGCAGACCCATAGGAATGATATAAGACAGGATATTCTTCACATTCTTTCTTATCTTCTTCATTTAATAAACTTTTAATGTATACTTCTTCATCAAATTTACAAAAATCATGCATATAGGCGGCAATCATTGCTTTCTTTTTATCAACCCCATAGATTTTAGCCAATTTGGCTGCCATTTTCACTACTCCAAGAGTATGTGTATATCGTTCAGGATGATTTTCTTTTAATTTAGATTTTACTAATTTTTTTACTTTACCCAATGATAGCATTTGTCAAATAAACCTCCGTATTCTTTAAATATTTTACTAAAACAGTTGTCTTCCCAATGATTTGTACAAATCCAAATCCTGAAAACCAGATATCTTTTTTTCCGTCAATGAAAAAGCTTTTTTCATCATAAACCAATTGTTCCTTTTCCTCTAGTGTTGGTGGTACTAAAAGTTTTCCAATTTGCGTTTGAATCAATTCATGAACACGTTCTGTTTTACAGCGATGTAAATAAAGATTTCTGCTGACATAAACTGTTACAGAAATAGCTTCCTTACTTTTAAAGCTTAAACATGCAAGCCCACCTAAAAAAACGGAATTATCATTTGTAATTTGATAGGTAACTGGCTTTAGTTCAATATTAGGAACTATTTTTTTATATGAAATAGGTAAAAGTTGATTTAATATATCTGCCTCATTAATTAAACCTGGAGTGTCAACTAAACAACAGTTATCAATAAAATAGGAAATTCGAATTTCATTTAAAGTCGTGCCTGGAATTAAAGAAGTTGCAATCATATCACTATCTTTACTAGTGGTATAGCGTAAAAATTTATTTATTAAGGAGGATTTACCAACATTGGCACAGCCTACAAAATAAACATCTCTTCCTCTTCTTGCTAAATCAATTGTAGCAATAAATTCATTCATGAAATCTCCTCGTTTTGCAGAAGCAACTCCAATAGCAACTACATCAAAAGATGCACGCTGACATTCTTTACTTATCCATTCCACTACACGTTCCTTATTTACACTTTTTGGCAATAAATCGATTTTATTCGCAACTAAAATGACATCCTTTCCTTTTAGTCGATTCATCATCATTGGATGAAATGTTGTTTTAAAAGCAAAAATATCAATAATATATACCATCAAAGCATTTTTTAAGACCACACTATCAATGACCTTTTCATAATCTTCATTTGTTGCTACAATTTTAGGTAGTTCATTATAATGTTTCATGCGAAAGCATCTTTTACAAACACAAGAAGTTTCTGTTAATTTTGGAATATACCCAGCCTTGTTTTCATATTCTGTTTGTAAAATAGCACCGCATCCTAGACACTTTTTAATTATCATTTTTATCCCTCACATACTCCATTAACTTCCTTTGATAAGAAAGCGGATATTTTCTTTCTATTCTTTTTAAAAAAAATTCTTCTAATTTTCGATTTATTTTTGTAGGCAATACTTCTGTTTTTTTATCTATAGCTTTAACTAATATTGTCAATACTCCTAGACGCCTAGAACCAAAAACATCTGTCATGAGTTGATCACCAATTTCCATAACTTCATTTAAAGCATAGTGACGGCTTGCCAATTGAAGTGCTTTTTTCAAACCCAATTTTGTTGGCTTTTTTGCAAATTTTACATAGGGTAAATTTAAAAGTTTTGCAAAATGTTTTACTCGATCTTTTTTAGAATTTGAAACAATTATAATCTCAAATCCAATTTCCTCAACCTTCTTTTTCCATTCTTCTAATACTTGGGTTGGCTCTGTTTCTTTATAAGAAATTAATGTATTATCTAAATCTGTAAGAATAAGTCGAATTCCACTTTCATATAGTTTATTGTATGGAATATTTTCTATTGTCTTATAATAGTAGTCTGGAATTAATTTTTTTAGCATAAAAAGTACCTCTATATGTATTATACCCTATTTCCATAATTTTTCAAATAAAGGAGTTTTAAAATGTTATTTTTCTTGCTTCCACTTTTTGGAGCAATAAAAAGCGAGTCGTATCCACAAAAATTATCGGATGAGGAGGAACGAATTTATTTAGAGCGATATGCTCTTCATAAGGATGAAACAGCTCGAGCTAAACTAATTGAGCATAATTTACGACTAGTTGCCCATATTGCCAAAAAATATGAAAATACACAGGAAGATAAGGATGACATTCTTTCTATTGGAATTATTGGACTTATGAAGGCAGTAGATTCTTATCAAATTACTGCTAGTAATAAGTTAGCCACCTATGCTGCTAGATGCATAGAAAATGAAATTTTAATGCATCTTAGAGCCAACAAAAACAAAAGAAATTTAGTCTATCTTCAGTCTCCAGTAGCGATGGATAAGGACGGAAATGAAGTTGAACTTCTTGATCTTATTGAAGATAAAAATGTTGACATCATGGCCTCTTATGAAAAAAAAGCCATGCAAAAGGATTTAAATGATGCACTCAAAAGTCTAAATAGCAGAGAATATGAAATCATTTCTAGAAGATATGGAATTGATCGTGCTTCCCAAACACAAAAAGAAATCGCTAAAGAAATGAACATTTCTCGCAGCTATGTATCTAGAATTGAAAAAAGAGCTTTATTAAAACTTTATTTCTTACTTAAAAAATAGGACACTTTAAAATAAGTGTCCTATTTTTTTATTTCAATTCAACTAATTCTACTCTTAATTCCTTGCCACTTTCAGTTGATACGTGGAAAACATCACCAACTTTATGACCCAATACAGCCTTTCCTAGTGGAGAATCATTTGAGATTTTACCAGCAAATGGATCTGCCTCAATTGTACCAACAATTTGGAATGTAGCAGTTTTCTTTAAATCCACATATCGTACTGTAACAGTATTCACATCCATAATTTTGGCATGTTTTAAAATATTTTCTATTTCTAAAATACGTGCCTCAATATTTGCTTGCTGTTCTCTTGCAGAAGAGTAATCTGCATTTTCAGATAAGTCTCCCTGCTCACGAGCTTCCTTAATCGCCTCTCTAATTTGTATTCTATCTACAGTTTTTAATTTTTCTAGTTCAGCATTTAATGCATCTGCACCAGCTCTAGATAATTCAAAAACTTCTTCTTTATTAATCATAAGTCGTTTTCCTCCTTGCAATATGCTTTATTATTATACAAAAAAACATATAAAAAATCAATCATTTTTTAAGATTAGTATTTATCATGATATTTTATGCTTCTCAGTTCTTTTTGTACTCTTCTATAATTTGGATAACGTGCTTCTAAATATTTATAAAAAGCCTCTTGATGATCTAAATATTTAAAATGAGCACATTCATGATAAATAACAGAAAGAATAAATTTCAAGTCATATTTTGCTAGTTTTGTAGCCAAAATAATTTTTTTTCTTGTAGGGAAGCATTCTCCAAAATACCCTTTGACATTCTTATATTCAAAGTCTATAGGAAAAGTTATATCAAATTTATAAAAAATTTCCTTTGCATAGGTTTCGACAACTTTTTGTAAAGCATCCTTGTAAAATGATTCTACTAGCTTAGGAGCACAGGATAAGTCTTTGCATTCAATGATAAATTTATCCTCTAAAATATATGCCAAATTTAAAGAGGACTCCTTAAATTGAATTTGATATTCATTACCTAAAAAATGAAGTTTATCTTCTATTTTTTTTGAATCGTTCATAAGCTTAATTATAGAATTAAAATTGCGACAAATCATATCTTGTATTGTATACATAGATAGTTTTGTAGGAGTTGTAATATGGATCACTCCATTTTTAACTCTCAAATATATTTTTTTGTTATATCTTTTATATAAAAGTTCTACAAAAAAATCAGTTTGATTCACATTTACTACAAACAAATATATCACCACCAGAAAGGAGTTTTAAAATGCTAAAAGCAAACACAACAATATCAGAGGTTTTTATTGAGTCCTTAAACAATGCCTATGGATCAAAACGAAATTTTGAAAAGGAATTGGTTTATAAAGCTTATCAATATGGAAATAAAGGAAGATTGTTTTTTGGAATTAACAAACTTCTCAATTTCACAATGTCTCCTGAAGTAACAAAATCTGACATTCCTCTATTAGAATGTAATTTAGATATTTGTGATATCGCAAACTTTATTGAAGATATTGATTATTCAAAATTATCCAATGCATATATCCAAATCAGAAATTTATTTGAGTCGTAATAAATCATTCTTTTCTAAAGAAAAATCAGTATAAAAGTATACAATTTGTCTAGGATGCCTTGCAGCATCCATGCTACACCCATCCAAATCATAGATTTCTTTGATATAAATTTCAGAGTTATGATTTGGACCAAAAATTTCTAAGCTGCTAAAAGGAACAAAAAAATTTCTTTGTTCAATAGTAGCTTTTTTTGTTTTAGAATCATACTCCAATACTATACCAACAAAATCTTTACTAGGTAAAGTTAAATTCAAATCATACAATTGTTCATTAATCGTTGGCAATCCATATAAAAAGCCTGTAGAGGTTAAACGATTTTCAGCCTTAGCAATCATATTCTTATAGAAAGAAAACTCTTTTATACATCCATTTTGTACATCATCAATTAAAGTTCGATATGCTTTAACTATTGTAGCAATATAGTGCAAACTCTTCATTCTTCCTTCTATTTTAAAGGAATTCATCCCAAGTTCTATCAGTTTTGGTATTGCTTCTACTGCGCATAAATCTTTACTGCTCATTGCAAAATAATCACCTTCAAGATTAACCTGATTTTGATGATTATAAAGATCATAATTCCAACGGCAACTATGAGCACACCCACCACGATTTGCATCACGATTGGTCATGTTATTTGAAAGCATACATCTACCAGAATAAGATGCACACATACCACCATGTATAAACACTTCTAAATCTGTTTTAGTAGAATTACGAACCAATTGGATTTCTTCTAAAGATAACTCTCTTCCAAGTACAATACGATCCACATGATATTCTTCAAAAAAACGTATGGCTTCTTGATTTAGAATTGATGCTTGCGTAGATACATGAGCCTCCATTTTGGTATGAGTTTTAACAAGTTTTAAAATTGAAATTGAAGATGCAATTATACAGTCTACTCCAGCTTCTTCTAATGCCTTTAAATATTCTAAAATACCATCAATGTCCTTTTCATGCATCACAATATTGCATGTTACATGTACCTTGGCGTGATGCTCATGTGCAAAAATACATCCTTGCTTTATATCATCTAAAGTAAAATTTGAAGCTCTAGAACGTAAAGAAAACTTTAGACCACCAATAAAAACAGCATCTGCACCATAAAGAATTGCAATTTTAAGTTTTTCTAAATCTCCAGCAGGAGCTAAGAGTTCAACCATTAAAATTCCTCCTTTACATAAACCGTGTCTTGGTAGGTAAATCCATCTTGCATTGGCAAATTCAATAAAGTCATTCGTTCTAAAGCAACCGCCAAATCATGATTTTTTAAAAATGTTGTAAAAATATCTAATACTTCTAAAAATACATGATTTTCTATTTGAAAGCTCTCTAAATATACATATTCTGCATGCAATCCGTCTAATTCCTTTAATATGGAAAGAACATAACTTCTATAAATATATGTTCCTGTTTCATCTTCTACTAATGGATACGATTCTTGTCGTGTTGCTTCTCTTATACGCAAATTATGATGTTCTTCTTTCTTATCAATTTTTTCTTCATATAAACTGACGAGCTTCCTTCTAGAATGAAACATCAATCGGTATCCAAAAACCTGATAAAAAACTTTTAAGTTTTCAAAACTAATAATTTCTTTTACATCACGTATTGGCATTTCATTGCTAAGTCCAACTGCATCAAAACCATAAGAATAGTATTCTAATGCATCTAAATGATTGGTTAGCATTGTTATTGGATCATATATAACTCTTCCAATCGCTCCTAATTCTTTAAAAATATGTGCCATTCCTAAATCTGTAATATAAAATAAACAATCCCATAAAATATACTCTTTAATTTTTGATTTCCAAATCTCAACTTCAAAAGGGTGAACCATAAAGTTGATTTTTAAAATTGAAATCACATTTAGTTTATTTAAGAAATCAACATTTTCCTTAGAAATTAAAGAAGAATCCAGGAGAAAATATTTTACATATTTGGCATACTCTTCTGCTTGATTTATATCATAAATACTACATACTAGTTTCATAATTCTCAACTCCCAATTCCTTTAAATATTGATGGAGGGCCTTGCGATTTTTAAACACCAAACCTTCTTTACTATTTTTTGTTATTTCCAATAATCGTTTCCTTTTTTTTCTTTTTCTGCCTTTATAAAATACCTGCCAAAGAAAAGATAAATCAAGTTTCTCCTTACAACCTTCTGCCATGGATTCTCTTGTTTTATTTTTATTTTTCTTATAACGCTTCAAAACACTTCTTAAGCAAAAAAAGCGATTATATGATAAATAGAAAATTTGATCTGCCTCTAAAAAACGTTCAGGAACAGACTTCATATAATTTCCCTCAATAATCCATGAATCATGTTCATTCATAAATTTTTTTATGAGATAATCAAATTCCTCACGATCTCTTATTACCCAGTTTGGCTTAAAGAAAATAGAATCTAAATACAAAATATCCAAATGATAATGTTTCGCAAGTTTCTTTGCTAAAGTCGATTTTCCACTTCCTGAAAATCCAAGTATAACAATCTTCATATACTCCTCCATAAAGCGCTAAAACCCATGATGCCTCATGGATTTTATGCTTAATATCTAAAATTACCCTTGCCTTTTCCCTTTCCTTTATAGGCTTTAGGTTGAGCCATGCCAGAATAATTTCCATTTTTCATTTGAGATTGCATTCGCATTGCATCTTCTTCAGTCATTCCATTCATTTGTTTCATTGTTTTCTTCATTTGCTCTAAGGATTGTCTTAGACGGTTCACTTCTTGTATGGAACGACCAGATCCCTTTGCAATACGCTCTCTTCTTTTATAATCCCGATCAATTAATTCTGGATGTATTCGTTCTTTTTCAGTCATTGAATATATAATACATTCCACCTTCTCAAATGCATTATCATCCACTTGATTCATAGCCTGCTTAATTCCTTTAAATCCTGGTAAAAACCCTAAAATCTTTGATAAAGAGCCCATACGTTTAATCATCTTAAACTGCTTTAACATATCATTATAATTGAACTTATTGCTCATCATTTTTTCAGCCATGGATTTCATTTCATCCTCATCAATGTTTTCTGTTACTGTATCAATTAAGGATAAAACATCTCCCATTCCTAAAATACGATCTGCTAAACGGTCTGGATAAAAAATTTCCATTGCATCTAATTTTTCACCAGTTGACATGATCTTAATCGGTATACCTGTCATTTCTTTAATAGAAAGTGCAGCTCCACCACGAGTATCACCATCTAATTTTGTTAAAATACATCCTGTAATATGAAGTTTTTCATGAAAGGCTAATGCTACATTTACTGCATTTTGTCCAGCCATCGCATCTACAGTAAGTAATATTTCATTTGGATTTGCAATTTTTTCTATATCTAAGAGTTCATTCATTAAATCTTCATTGATTTCCAAACGTCCTGCGGTATCAATAAAAACTAAATTACATCCCTCTTCTTTTGCCTTTTTTAATCCTTCTGTAACTATTTTTTGAGCAGATACCTTAGTTCCCATTTCAAATACAGGAACATCAATTTGCTTACCAAGTGTAACCAATTGATCTACAGCTGCAGGACGATAAATGTCAGCAGCAATTAGCATTGGCTTTTTCTTTAACTTTTTTCGGTAAAATAAAGCCATTTTACCAACCGCTGTTGTTTTACCTGCTCCCTGTAAACCAACTGCCATTACAACAGTCATTCCACTTGTTGCCATAGACAATTCTACTGCCTCATCACCTAAGGTTTTTTTCAATTCCTCACGAACAATTTTAACAACTTGCTGTCCTGGATTTAATCCTTTTAAAATATTTTCTCCTAAAGCTTGTTCTTTTATATTGGCTAAAAATTTCTTAACCACCTTATAATTCACATCTGCTTCTAATAAGGATAATCGAACCTCTCTAAGCATTTCATCAATATCATTTTCATTTAATTTACCTTTGCCTGTTAAACGGCGCAATCCCATTTGCAGGCGTGAACTTAAGCTATCAAATGCCATAGTCTTCCCCCTTTAAAATATTTAAAAGTTCTTCTTTGAGTTGCTCTGGAATTTCTAATTGAAAGATTCTAGAGCATTTTTCTACATAATGTAATTTCTTCTCGTATTCTTCTAAATTTTGTACAACTCGCTTCAATTGATCAAAAACTGCATTTCTAGAAATCCTATAGTTATCAGCAATTTCTGATATTGATAAGTCTGCAAAATAGTAATCTTCAAAATAACTTCTTTGTTTATCTGTGAGTAAAGATCCATATGTATCATATAGTTCAATGATAGTTTCTCTTTGATCAATCGTCATCATCTATTCCTCAAACAAATCAGCAAATAGTCCATATAAGTATTGTTCAATATCAAATACTTCTAAATCATCTACTGTTTCTCCTAGACCAATATATTTAATAGGAATTCCCATTTCATGACGAATAGCAAGAACAATTCCTCCCTTAGATGTACCATCTAGCTTTGTTAGAATTACACCTGTAACGCTAGTAGCTTCTTTAAAAGCTTTTGCTTGACTCATTCCATTTTGACCAGTAGTGGCATCTATAACAAGCAATGTTTCCTCAGGAGATCCTGGACATACATTTTCAATTACACGACGCATTTTAGCTAATTCATTCATCAAATTCACTTTATTTTGCAAACGTCCTGCTGTGTCACATAGTAACAAATCATATTGTTCTTCTTTTGCTTTTTTACATGCCTCAAAGATAACACTTGATGGATCTGAACCAGCCTCTTTTGTTACAATATCTACTCCAACACGCTTTGCCCAAACAGATAACTGTTCAATCGCACCTGCTCGGAAAGTATCTCCAGCAGCAAGCAATACTTTTTTCCCCAACTTCTTATAGGCATAAGCAATTTTTGCTATAGATGTAGTTTTTCCAACTCCATTAACACCAACAAATAAAACAACAGATAATCCTTCCTTTTTTAGATTCAAATTGGCATTGACAATTTCACCATTCAAATAAATCTCAAACATTTTATCCATAATCATTTCTTGTAATAAAAGTGGATCTGTAATTTTTTTATGATATACTTCATCTTTCAATTCATCAATAAAATCAACAACTGTATCAACACCAATGTCTGCCATGATAAACACTTCTTCTAAAGCATCAAACAAATCGTCATCAATTTTAGAACTTTTGGAAAGAATTTCTTTTAAACTAGCTAATGCACCTTCCCTTGTCTTATGAAGCCCTAATTTATATTTTTTACTTTTTTCTTTATCTTTACGCTTGAATAAATCAAAAAATCCCATACTATTTCACTCCGTATTCTCTTTATGAATTATATCATACAATCTTATTCATTTTCAATAAAAAAAGGAATTTGTAAAAACAAACCCCTTAAAATAATATCACTTAGAAAAATACTTCTCTTGCCTTTTCCTTAATCTCTTTTGTTGTAGAGAAAGGAATTCTTGTTGTATATCCTTGTTTAGCAGCAACAATCATCTTTGTAGGCCAAACTTGAATTTCTTTATTCCATGTAGCTACAGTATCATTATATACTTCACGTGCAGCAGTAATTTCCTTTTGAAGATAAGAATTTTGTTGCATTGCATCTGCTAATTCCTGATGTGCTTTCAATTGTGGATAGTTTTCAAAAGTCATTGTTAAATTTGTACTTAGTGAATCCACCTTGCTAGCAAGCTCATTACGTTCTGTGTCATTTGGATGAAATCCAGAACGACTTGCTGCAATTTGTGTAAAAGTTGATTTATCTAAATCAATTGCTTTGTTTACCAAACCAACCACATTAGATAAAATCACAACTCTTTGCTCTAAATAATTATCAATTTGAGAAGCATCATGTTGGATTTTTTGTTCTAACTGTCTCAAATATGAAGCTGCTTTAATTTTCATAATCAAAAATATAAGTCCTGGAAGAATTCCTAAAACCCATAAAATAATTTGAAAAATTAAAGATCCTACACCTACCTCTACCTTAATTTGTTTGTGAATTACATTCACATCTCTACCAGCTTCATTTACTGGTCCTTCAAGTTCATCTAATTGATTTGCCATATTCTTTTCCTCCTTATATTAGTTTTTACTTGAATTATTTTGATTTGAAATATTGCTATTACAATCATTTCTTAGTTTTAAAAAGAGTATCCATTTCCTCAATGTCTGTATCTGTAATTCTATCTTTTAAGAGCGCAGCCATTAATCCCCTTTCATATATAAATGCATTTTTTAACACTTTATTTTCTACAAGCATTTGAAATGCTTGTGATTCTGAAACTGAATTAAAATGTGTTCTAGAACTATCCTTAGCAAAAACTTCCATCATTGTCTCTTGGTAAACGGGTTCATATTCTATCCATGGAACTGGAACACTATGCATATGCCCATCTTTACCAAACACAGGAATTAATTCTACTCTTTCAATTGACTTAAAGGAATTGGCTCTAATTTTTACCAAATCCACAGTTTTATTTTTCTTTTCAAATGTTGCCTTTAAAATCACATCCGTAGAAGTTTCTGGATTCTTAAGCAAATCTACATCAAATGAATTTGCTAAGGCTTCATGCTCAAAACTAGTAATATTTGACCGATATTCTTCTTGATAAATGTATTCCTTAGGTTTGTGCTGCTGATATAAAGGAATAGAAATCAAAGGGATAAAATCAAAAAACAAGGATTGAAAATAAGTATCATTAAATTTTACAAAATTCTCTTTCATCCTATCAATAGAAAATCCAGCAAATTGATTTGGATCTGCATAATAATCTTGAGATTGAGAATGATTAGATTTTATATAGTTCAATTCCTTTGCCTTTTCAAAATAGAAATCATCTCCATAAGGAATCTGACTCTTTATCAATCGAATTTCATTTTTTTGAGCAAGTGGAGTAAATAATAAGCGAAATTCAACTTCATTATCTCTATTTTCTCCTCCAAATAAAACTTCAAATTCATCATTATTTAACCGAGTATAGTTCTTGTTCTTTTGGACTGCTTCTCTAGCTAATTTATCTAGATTTTTTGCTCCTGCAGAAACCATTTTGGAAATCTCTTTTTCTGATTTCCCATTAACATTTGAAGGATACCGATAAAAACTTAAATTAGGTGCAGCATCATTTCCATAGATTAAATAGGTTTCAAAATCATAATTTGGTGCAGGTTTAGTTACACTTGCATGAAGAATATCTGTTCGATGAACTGTTTGCATTTTACCATTTGAACCACGCACAAGTTCTGTCCAGTGTATCGTTAAAGTCCCAGTATAAGTTTTATTAATCCATAATTGCCTATAGTTTCTACAAAGCAAAAATGGATTTCCTAAAATGGACCCTGATTGAACAAATACTGTTGATACATTTTCTTTATCATTTTCTAATAGGTGATATTTCTCTTTTAAATACTGAAGTTTTTTAGCATCAAAATACTTATCCATTTGAATCAATGGTGTAGTTCTTGTTATAATTTCTGCTGGCATATTCCAATCAAAAAGTGCATTTAATGGAGCCATTTGTTCCCATGCTTCATTTAGAAGCTTTTGAATTTCTGTTTCTAGTGCCGTTTTAATTTCATTTGTATTTTTACATACCACATTAATTTTCTTTTTTATGATTATAATTAAGCCAATGCATATGCATATAATGATTCCTATAATCAAAACTGAGGCAAACACAGGAATTTTTTTTATGAATCCTAAATATCCTCCAATTAAACCAATAAAAACTAAAAGTATACATAAGAAAATGAGTAAAGTCTTAATTGTTTGATATTTTCGTAACGTTCGTTTAATATGACTTAACTTTTTATTTTTCTCATCATATATTTTTATAGTTTCTTTATTTTCTTCAACTGAAATACCCGATTTTTTAACTA
>JAIDKZ010000100.1 GCA_029051735.1 Anaeroplasmataceae bacterium
CCATACCCCATCAGCATCAAAATGTCTAAATAAAAGAAATGAATCTTTTACTTCTGTGATATGTCCAATATAAAAAAAACTATAGTCATCATCTATTTCTTCATGTTCAACAATTAAAAAAAGGTTCATATTCTTTAAAGAATCAAAGACAGTTTTCCATGAAGTTAAATCTATTTGAGGCACTTCTAGTTTAGCAAGAAGCTGATTTTCTTCATCAATAATAGAACATGCATCATTATTAATTTCAATTTTTTTTAAATCAGATATTTTTCTAATTTGAAATCCATTTAAAATGAAGTCATTTTCTTTTGTACCAAATAATAATCTATCAGAAAAGTTTAAAATATAATAAAACCAATAATAAGGATGGTAGTAAAAAAAACATCTACAAAGATTATAAGTTCCTTTTGATTTATGTAAGATGTTTATCTTATCTAATTTCTTCATATGTATTTCTCCTTTCCTTTTTTAAATATTAGAGTGTATAATACAAGGTAAACTTTTTAAAATTATCTCTTCCAAGGTCGCTTATGTGCTAACCAGCCTTGTTCTGTCCAATATTTACAATCTAAAGTATTTGCTTGTTTTTTGCGAATTGACTTTTGTATCATTCGGCACATATAAAATTTTAATTTTGTTTTAAATTTTGTATGTGCCGGTAATTTATAGTTTATCCTTGCAAACTTTATTGAAAGCTTTCTTACTTTCTTTGTTATATTCCTTTGTTTCTTTTGTGGCAAGTTATCCCAAATAATATCACTCAAGAGCCTTGTTGTAAAAATTTTGATTTTTGAAATACCCCACCAAGATAGACTATCCTTAATATCTTTTGCAGCTTGCTTTGCACCTGCACCAAGGCACTGCGAAATAATAACTGCTCTTTTTGAAAACATTGCCGGATGAGGTCTATGTGGCATCCAACGAAACGCCATATGATCAAGAAGCGATTTCATTGCGCCTGTTGCATGCATAACATATGCAGGTGTAGTAAAGACAAGCAAATCAGCATTTTCAATTGTTTGTCTTATTGGTTTTATTTGTTCAATATTTCTACAATTATTCTCGCCTTTTATAAAACAAGTGGTGCATCCAGCACAAAATGCATGACAATCTTTTGGAAGATAAAATTCAATAATTTCTGCATTGTCACGAAATGGTTCTAAAAATTTTTCTTTTAATTGAAATGTGACACCCTTTTTCTCTGTGCCATTTATAACTGCAATTCTCATAAATTCATCCTTAAAATTTTAAGATTTCTATCTTAAAGTCACAATAATATTCAGCTTCTTGTGCCCTAAATTTTAGCACACAATAATCTGGATCAGTCTTTCCTTTCTTGTAGAAAATTTTATCACCAAATCTCCAAATCCTATCTTTTGTTTCTTGATCTGTACAAACTTGCATAGTACCTTTAATTGTTATTCCTTGATATTTAATTTTTCCACGCTTATAGAAATAAACACAAGCTTTATTGTTTGCCAAATATTGTTTAACTTTCTTGCTTGAAGTGTTGGTTGAAAAATAAATATCATTTCCATCAATTTCTCTTGGCATAAGCATAGCTCTTATTACTGGATAGCCTTGTTCATCAATTGATGAGATAAAAGCTGTCTTTTGCTTTTTTACAAATTCAAATAAATCTTCTTTTGTCATAATTGTTTCTCCTATCACCATTATACCACAACTGCTTGCAATCACAATTGATTTTAACAAAAAATCACGAACTTCTGTCCGTGATCGTACGCTTTTTTATAACTTCACATGCTTACTTTTTTAATGAATCACTAAATACCTTTAACTCTTTTTTCTTGTCATCTGCCAAATTATTAAACTCAATACCACAAATTGCACCTTCCAAAGAGTATAAATGGACTAAGCAAACATTTGGGCACTTGATTTTCAATCTTAAAAACACCTGCTTTGAACCAAGCTCTATAAGTTCTTCTGCTGAGTTAATTCCAACAAAATTAAGTTTCGCAGCCAATTCTTTACCAATATTTTTCATAGATGTTAACTCTGTCATATTTCCTCCAAAAATTGTTTTACATAGGCTTTAGATTTTTATTCAACCTATCTACTATCCAGGCAATTCTCTTTGCTTTACCTGCATCTGTTTTTGCATCAAAGTATGCTCTTGTATATGTCTTTTTATTAGACAATGACATTGCTTGAAAGTTAGTGTATGCTGGTTCATATTTTTTCAAAATATCATCAAGGACTTTGATTTGCTCTTCTGCAAATGTCATAGGATCTATGGCATCCCATTGACCATTTTGCTTGGCTTCCTCTACTTTCTTTCTGCCAAGGTTCGTCATTAGTCCTCGTTCTTCTAGGCTTTTAACTATTGTCTTATTCTTCTTTGACCATTTACTATTTGCTCTTCGCTTAGAAAAATATTTCTTATATGCTTTGTCATCCATCCTTTGCATCTGTCCATCTATCCATCCAAAGCAAAGTGCTTCTTCAAGAGCCTCTTTGGCTTTTAGTGTTTTTGGGCCTTTTGCTTTACCAAATAAAAGCCAAACACCTTCGCAAGTTTGACAATGTTTAGAAAGCCATTTTCTAAATTCTTCCCTATTAGGAAATGTCAATATATCTTTCATAATTTTACTATACCTCAAATATTTATAGTTTGCAATAATTTTACTTCTTATTTGTGCTTTTTAAGATTAGACAATACTTCACACCTAAATATAGTACCTTCCTATTCTAAATAATGCCAAAATCCTATCTGATAGGTAAAGAGGTTTGAAAGGCTTGATATTAAGCAACGATAACTAATTTCATTATTTCTTTTTAATTTATTGTTTTATCATAGTCAATATCTACAGTACAATTATACAGCCTAACACTCGCTTACCAAATCCATAACAGCTGAAAGTTGATGTTTGATTGCAAAAAATTAATTTTTTAGATAAAGATAAGCATTCACTTTATTTGATTTTCTGATTACTATAATTATGTTATTTAAATTTAAAAACAGATAATAAAAAAAACAAGTATCGTATTGCTTAATTTTATAATTTCAAAAAATAAACAGATTTTTTTGATAGGCTTTGTGAAATGATGTAAAGGGGGTAG
>JAIDKZ010000101.1 GCA_029051735.1 Anaeroplasmataceae bacterium
AGATGGTTATAAGAGACAGTCCATATGCTGGTTTGTATTGCAGAATGTAATCAAATAGAAGAATTATTTTCTTCTTTGAATTTTAATGTTTTAGAACAAAAATCTATTTTTATTAATGAAGAAAACATTTTAAAAACAAATTTTAAAAATGCTTTATTTTTAAATAAGGTTTTAGCGTAATTTTCTTGTAAAAGAACTAGTGTTTTTGTATAATATAAATAAAAGAACGCTAGGAGGATTCAAGGAATGTATCAAGTAATAGATCGCTATATTGAAAAACTTATGACTTCAAGTCCAGATATGCCTTTATGGAATATTGAAGCTATAAAACAAGGAAAAAAGCCAGCATGGAATTATATTGATGGCTGTATGATGGTATCTTTATTAGAATTATATAAAACAACAAAGGAAGAAAAATATTTAACTTTTGTTAAAAACTTTGCTGATTATTATGTTCATGAGGATGGTACAATATTAGGATACGATAAGGAAAAGTATTCTACTGATGATGTTTCTGAAACAAGAATTTTATTTGATTTATATGAGTATACAAAAGAAGAAAAATATTCTAAGGCAATAGAACTTGTCTATGAACAAATAAAGACTCATCCAAGGACAAAGGAAGGTAATTTCTGGCATAAAAAAATTTATCCAAACCAAGTATGGTTAGATGGTTTATATATGATGCAGCCTTTTTATACTCGCTATGAAACGTTGAGAAACAAAATGCAAAATTATTCTGATATTATTAAACAGTATAAGTATGTATATAATTTAATGAGAGATAAAGAAACAGGTTTATACTACCATGGATATGATAGCGAAAAGAAGATGTTTTGGGCAGATAAAACAACAGGATTGTCCAAAAATTTCTGGTTAAGATCATTAGGATGGTTTACAGTTTCTTTGATTGATGTCTATGAATATATGAATGAGCAAATGTATGATGAGTATCATACAATTAAAGAAATTTTTAAAGAAATAGTAGATTGTATATTAAAGTATCAAGATAAAGAATCTAAGATGTTTTATCAAGTTCCAAATTATCCAGGAAAAGAAAATAATTATTTAGAGACTTCAGGATCTTCCATGATTGCATATGCAATTCTTAAAGGTGTTCGCTTAAAAGCATTACCAGATAGATATCAAGCAATTGGATTAGAGATTTTTGATGGCATTTGTAAAACCTATTTAACTGTGAAAAATGAGGATTTGAATTTGGGTGGTATTTGTTTAGTTGCAGGACTTGGTCCTGAGAACAATTTAAGACGTGATGGGACATATGAGTATTATATGTCAGAGCCTATTGTAGAAAATGATGCAAAGGGTGTTGGACCTTTTATCATGGCATATACAGAAGTGAAGCGTTTAAATAAGTGAAATTAAAAAAATACCTTTATGCAAAGGTATTTTTTCTCTTGAGGTAGAAAATTGAGACAAAGATATCTAAACGGATTTAAAAAAGAAACATTGATTCATACATAGAAAAAAGACAGATATTTAAGAAAAGAGGATGAAAAAATGATTAGAATTGGAATATGTGGATATGGCAATTTAGGAAAGGGTGTTGAACTTGCAGTCCAGAATTCAAAGGATATGAGCCTTGTGGCAGTATTTACTAGAAGAAGCCCTGAAACGGTAAAAACAAATGGAACTCAAGTTTATCATTTAGAAGATGTTTTAGATTTTAAAGACAAGATTGATGTTATGATAATTTGTGGAGGTTCAGCTACAGATCTTCCTAAGCAAACACCAGAACTATCCAAACATTTTAATGTAGTGGATAGTTTTGATACGCATGCCAATATTTTCATGCATTATCAAAATGTTAATCAAATTGCTAAAGAAAATGGCAAATTAGGTGTTATTTCAACTGGATGGGATCCAGGCATGTTTTCATTAAACCGTCTTTATATGGAGGCAGTCCTTCCTGATGGGACTGACTATACTTTTTGGGGAAAAGGCGTAAGCCAAGGACATAGTGATGCAATCCGTAGAATCAAAGGGGTACAGGATGCAAGACAATATACGATTCCAAAAGAAGAAGCTTTAAATCGAGTAAGGAGTGGTGAAAATCCTTTACTTTCCACAAGGGAAAAGCATTTAAGAGAATGTTATGTAGTATTAGAGGCTGGTGCAGATGCGTTATATGTAGAACAACAAATCAAAACCATGCCAAATTATTTTGCGGATTATGATACAGTTGTTCATTTCATTTCACAAGAAGAATTAGAAAAAAATCACAAAGGAATTCCTCATGGAGGCTTTGTGATAAGAACAGGACAAACAAATGTTGGGGTTCAGCACAAAATAGAATATAGTTTAAAGTTAGATTCTAATCCTGAATTTACAGGAAGTGTCATGACTGCTTATGCTAGAGCATGCTATCGCATGAACCAAGAGGGAAAAACTGGAGCAATTACAGTATTTGATGTGGCTCCTAAATATTTAAGTACAAAATCTTTAGAGGAACTATTAAAACATACTTTATAAAAAAAAGGGATAGGTCTTTTGACCTACCCCTTTATTTATTTGTGATTAAACTGCCAATTAATGAACTTAATGCATCACTTGTCAATACTTCAGGAAGCTTACCATCCCATGTGTCATAGAAAATAATGGATAGTACTATATCTGTACATTCTTTATAACTCATTGTTTCTAACATGCTTTGATGTAATGTTTCAATCATTTCCTCTACTTTAGCAATGTATGCATTTGCAGCTTCACCATTTGCCTCACCTTCTATGCGTATTGCGTACGCTTGAGCTTCAGCAAGGGTTTTTTCGATTTTTGCTTGATTTTCAGCAGTGATTAAATTTGCAGTGGCTTGTAATTCTGCAACCTTTATTTTCTGTTCTGCTTCAGCCTTTTGGGAAAGAATTGTTTCCACTTCCTGTCCCCCATCTATATCATCAAAACTGACATTAACTAAAGTGATATAATAGGTACTCATTAAAGTTTTTGTCAAATCTTCTTTGAAATCAATTCGTGCAGTTTCTAAACCAGTAGATAATAATTCAAAGATATCATAATTGATGGTCGAACTTTGAAGGCAAGCTTTTACTAACGTATTTAATGCTTCAGTAGGAATGTCAGTACGATTGGTTGTACGATAGAATTTTCCTGCATTCTCTTTTTGTATGTTATAAATGATAGACAAATTAAAAGTCGCATACTGACCATCATTAGTTTGTCCAGTTGTAGTTACACTTGCACTACGATTTGCAGTAGAGATTTGAGTAATGTGCTCAAATATAGATTTTTTATGTAAGCCTTCCGTATAAGTTGAATCTTGGATACCACCTTTAATCTCATCATAGATGATACCAACTTGGTTGGCTTCAACCTTAGTAAAACATCCTAGAAGAAGAATTAACATTCCAAGAAGACCAAATACGCTTAAAAAGTAAAGCTTCTTATTTTTCTTCCTTTGTTTTTGTTGTAGGATATAAACAGCAACCACAATACCTCCTACAGCTATTATGGTTATTAAAATACTAACAATTAATAAAATCATTTTTTTCCTCTCTTTCTAGCTGATGGTCTTAAGAAAAGAAAAAGACCATCATGCATTTGTGTTAGCATGACAGTCTTGAAAAATCATTTAAAGATTGTTAAAACCGGAATAAATCGTCTTGACGATTTTAACTATATCAAGTAGATATCTTTCTACTCCCTGTCTACTTTTATTATAGCATATTTTTGTTTTTTTTCAATAAAAATCTTAAAAGAAGAAAAAAATGTTTTTTATGCTTGACTTTACTTTTCTTTTGGTGTATTATAAACAAGGTCGTTTTAAAAAATATGACCTATTATTTTAGTCTTTGAAAACTATATATGACGAAAGAAAAAAAACAAAGAAACGAACAATTCTAGTAAAAAA
>JAIDKZ010000102.1 GCA_029051735.1 Anaeroplasmataceae bacterium
GTTTTAAATTATGTTCCCATTTTAATTTACTCAATAAAATAAAAGTAATTTATTATTTACTTTTAATTTTAAAGTCATTATAATAGGATTGAAAACGTTTTTTAAAAAGGAGATATTTATGAAAAAAATATTTTATTTTATACCAATATTTTTCATTTGTTTAATACTAACTGCATGTATTTCAAACAAACCTCAAACATGTACAATTACATATCATATCTTTGATGAAACAAATCGTACAATAGAACAAAACTATAAGAAAAATGAAGTAATTTCTTCATCTTATTTTGATGCAACAAAAGAAGGATATGAACCATCTGGTTGGTATCATGAAGAAGATTTTACAAACGCTGTTGTCTTTCCATATACAGTGACAAAAAATGAAGATTTTTATTTAAAATGGGAAGAAAAAACAGTAACAATAACATTGGTTAAAGGAGAAAACCAAGTAGAGGAAAATACTTATCCTATCAATAAAAAATTTGAAAAACCTGCTGATCCAGTTAAAGATGGTCACATTTTTAAAGGATGGTCTACAAATGCTTCAACATTTGAAGCATGGGATTTTGATACTCTTGTAACTTCAAATTTAACCCTTTATGCTTTCTTTGAAGTAAAGTCTTACACTATAACTTATGTTGTAGAGGATACTACTTCAACTGAAACTGTTGCTCATGGAAATAAAATCACAAAAAAAGATCCTATTAAAGATGGATATGCTTTTATTGGTTGGTCAACAGATTCCAAAGAATATAAAGCTTTCAATCTAGATGAAGGTATTATAAAAGATACTACACTATACGCATTTTTCCAAATAAAAACTTATAAAGTAACATTTACCATTGACGGAAAATCCACAATTGAAACTATTGAGCATGGAAGCAATGTTGTAAAACCTACAGATCCAACAAAAACTGGATACCAATTTGTTGGATGGTATCATAATGATATAAAATATGAATTTAACAATCCTGTAACAAGTGATATTACTTTGATTGCAAAATTTGATATTAACACTTATACTGTTTCCTTTAATAAAGGGTCTGATACCTTAACTACAGCATCAGTAAATCATAATACCAAAGTGGAAAGACCAGAAAATCCAAATATTATTGGTTCAAAATTTATTAACTGGTATCAAGATGAAAATTTAACAGTTTTATTTGATTTTGATGCACCTATAACTGAAAATATTACCATATATGGCAAATTTGAAGATGTCATTGTTCATACGATTACCCTAACGATAGATGATGCTACAACTACAAAAAAGGTCAATGATGGTGATTGCTTAATCATTGATACCCCAATCAAAACAGGATATACATTCCAATATTGGACTTTAAATGGAATTGAATTTGATTTAAAGACTGCAATAATACAAGATCTAACGCTCGTAGCAGTATTTAAAATTAATTCCTATACTGTAACATTTAAAAATGACACAGAAGTAAAGACAGTTTCAACAGACTATAATACGACAATTGAAGAACCTGTTAAACCAAATAAGGAAGGATATACTTTTGAGGGATGGTATAATGGAATCATAAGATTTGATTTTACTACTCCTATTACAAGTAATTTGACTTTAACAGCAAAGTATTCATTAAATACATATATTGTAACATTCCAACATGAAGATGGATCTATCATTGATCAAAAGGAAGTAAAATATAAACAAATGGTTGCGATAAATAATCCTGTAAAAGAGGGATATACCTTTATAGGTTGGTATAATGGATCTGTAAAATTTGAATTATCTACTTTAATTACTGAAAATTTAATTCTTACAGCAAAGTTTGAACAAGTAATCACATACACTGTAACCTTCAAGATTGATTCTGATGTTCAAACTGTAAAAGTAGAAAAAGGAAGTTTAGTTAAACAGCCTGAAAATCCAACAAAAGAAGGATTCTCGTTTGTTGGATGGTTTGATGAAGATATAAAATTTGACTTTTCCACTCCAATAGAAAGCAACATTACCTTAACTGCAAAATTTGAAGAATCTATTTTAAAAATCACTAGTTCTTCTGGTTATAATGAAGGATTATATATTGAATTTGAAAAATTAAATAATGTATCTTTAACAGATTATAACATTTCATATAAACTTTCTTCTACTACTTCCTATATTGCTGTAGACAAAGAATTAATAAGAGAAAAGGGCAATATTATTCGCTGTGATATTGTAGGGTTACCAAAAGGCACCTATGATGTACAAATTGCTGTTGAAGGAAAAACTTTAAATCAAAGTTTTAATGTTGCTGAAGATGATCGTTCAGGATATGCTCATTTTGGAAATACATCTGGCATAGGAGCTTATACAAATGATGGTTCACTTAAAAATAACGCTGTAGTAGTATATGTGTCAGATGAAACAAAGAATACAGTTACTGCTAAAATTGGATCTAAAACCTATACTGGTTTAGTTAATATTATCAAAGCATGTACATCTTCTTCTTATGCACTTGATGTAAGAATTTTAGGAGAAATACAAACAACACAGTGGAACAAAAAATCACATGGCACTGGCAATACTTCTGCTAGACAAACTAATTTGGAAAATACATTTAAATATACAACAGACTCTTCTGGATGGGATGAAACATCATCTTCTAATTATTCTAAATTAAATGAAAAAGAAATTATATCTAAAGGCATAAATTCCATGTCTGATGATTTAGCAAGTGGAATTACACAATTAAATGGACTAGCCAATCAAGTGTTTAGAAACAAGAAAACAGAAAATGGAATTAATGAATATGATTCTTATTATAATATGCTAGATGTTTCTGGATGTAAAAATATTACGATTGAAGGAATTGGAACTGATGCAGCTATTTTCCAATGGGGATTTGCGTTTAAAAAATGTGATTCCATTGAAGTGAAGAATATTAGATTCTATAATTACACTGAAGATGCTGTTGGTTTTGAAGGTGGTTCTTCTTCTAATAATGATTTTGGTTATTATTGGGTTCATAATTGTACATTTGATTTAGGTGTTAACAACTGGGATGTTTGTTATGAAGCAGACAAGGGAGATGGAGATGGTTCAACAGATGTTAAATATTGTCACAATGTTACAATTAGTTACACACAATATAATGGAACTCACAAAACCAATTTAATTGGCTCAAGCGACTCAGCTTTACAATATAATATTACATTACATCACAATTTCTACAATAAAGCAGGATCAAGATTACCATTGGTTAGACAAGCAAATATTCATATTTATAACAACTATTATTATGGTTCAACAAGCTATAGTCATAGCATTAGAGCAAACTGCTATGCTTTTGTTGAAAACAATTACTATGATGGCGGAAAAAATCCTTATGAAGTAGTCTCAGGAGGTGTAATTAAAGCTTATAATAATACTTATAATAATGTAACCACTTCTGGTAGTTATAAAAAAGTGAATACTGTAACATCTAGAACACAAACAGTAAGTAGCACTTGTAAACCTGATGGTTCAACTGATTATAGTAATTTTGACACCAATTCTAAACTTTTCTATTATGATACAAATAAAAAGGTTTCTGATGTTAAAAATCTTTTAGAAACAACAAATGTTCCTGAACATTGCAAAACTTACTCAGGTGTTTTAAAAGCAAATGCTAAGGGATTGCCAGGGTCTTCTACTGAAGGAGATAAAGATCCTGATCCTATTATTCCTCCAATTGAAGAGGATATCACTTGGAATAATGTTGTGACACAAGATTTCAGTTCTTCTATTCAAATAGAGGAAATAGACTATAATGCAGTCGCTCCAACAGAGGCTGGATTCTATTACAGCTATAATACTTCTGGAACTGATACTGGTTCTACTGCTACCAACAATATGAAAGTAGAAAATGGTATGCTTAAAATTAATGATACCTCTAAAGTAGCTACCTTTGGTTATTATATATTTGATCAAAATTATAATACAGGGAAAGTAAGAATTAGTTTAGATTTTATTCCTCAAAAAAGTAGCGGAAGTTGGACTATGATTCATTTCCTAGATGGTCAATCAAATTTAGGAATTCGTACAAATACAGATAAAGTGTTGGGTTATACAACAGATGGTTCTGCAATCAATCCAATATCATCTAAGGCGATGGAAGCCAACAAGACATATACAATTATATTAATAATTGATTATGATAAAGGTGTTGCAAGTATAGAAATAAATGGAGAAACAGTTACTTTTAATTATTCAAATGCAATAACTGGCATTATGTTCCAAACTGCTAACGCTGATACTTCTCGCAGTTTCAGCATAGATAATATTGCTATAGATGTAGCTAACTAAATAATTTTACAAAAAATGGAATTCTTCTATTAAATTATGCTCTAGAAAAATTCTTTTTTTTCAACTCATTTGTGTAAACGCTTTACAAAAGATAGTAAACTATGATAAAATATATGTGAATTATGCCATTATAATTCAGAATTAAGGAGGAATATTATGAAAAAAAAGAAACTATTAGCTTCTTTTCTTTGCTTAACTGCAGCTTTAGGTACAGTTGGTATGGCTACAAGCTGTAAAAAAGATAATGAAAAAGATCCAATAGTAGATCCACAAAAATTTACTGTTACCTTTGATAGTAATGGTGGTTCTGCAGTAAAATCTGTAGAGGTGGAAAATGACAAAACTGTAGCAAAGCCTACAGATCCAACTAGAGAAGGATATACCTTTGCTGGATGGTTTACTGCTAAAGATGGAGGAACACTTTTTGATTTTACTACTAAAATCACTGCAGCAACTACTCTTTATGCACATTGGACAGCAGTAGAGAAGGTTCCTGTTGCTACATTAGTTTATGACAATGGGTCAGAAAACGGTTCTATCAATGCAGTAAAAGATGGAGACAACTATTATTTTGATGAGCCAGAAGCTCCAAAAAAAGATTATAATACTTTTATTGGATGGTTTGTTGGTGAAACACAATTCAATTTCAGTACTCCAGTTACAGAAAATGTTACCTTAACTGCAAAATGGGAACAAGGATATGATACAGTAAATACCGTATTCAATTTTGATGACGGCTTAAACGGTTCTACTTCTGATGTAAAATTAACTGAGACTACTACAATCGGTAGATTTACTTTTGGTACTGCTGGTGTAAATGGAAGCACAAGATTTGAAGCTAGTCGTAAGGATTTAAATACAGGTGGAAAATTCCGTATCCGTTTTACATTAATGGGTGCTGGTACAAATAATGCAATTACAATTGGTGGTACTGGTGCTTCAAGTGGTGGATGTACAGTATCTTTAGATCGTATCACTGTTGTTGACGGTGTTGAAGTAGCTACTGAAGTTCAAAAATTAGGCGAAAATTTAAAGAATAATGAAGCCGTAACTACTACAAATGTATCAGGCTTAGAAGCTGGCGTTTATGAATTAGTTACAACTTCTTCTTTCAGATTAAATGCTTTATCATTGACTGAAAAGTTACCTCAAGGCCCTACAAAGGAAATTGAATTAAATACTGCTTCCGTTCAAAAGAATTTCTTATTAGGAAGAGATTTCACTTCTGCTGGTTTGGTTGCAAGCTTAGTATATGAAAACGGTCGTAAAGATTTATTATCTAGTGATAATATTGAGGTAGTTGTTCCTGAAGATTTCAAAACAACTGCTGGTGTTAAAACCATCACAATTAATTATGCTTTAAGTGCAGATGTAAAATATACTGAAAGTTATACAGTAAATGTTTGTGCTATTGAAAGTGTTGTTTTATATGATTATACTTTGAATGCAAGTAGAGTAACATTACCTTTACAAACTGTATTTGCACTTAATAGTACAATAAATCATGAAAATCTAATTGTAAAAGCAAAATGTTTATTACCTGAAACAACAGATCAATATATTGAATTTATATTAGATGCAAATGAGTATACAATTGTAGATCCAGAAACTACAACAACTGGTAATAAAACAATCAGCATTACATATAAAGCAAATACAGAAAAAACAGCTGATTATACAATTGAAATTGTTGCAGTACCTGATTTATCTAAAGTTACTGAAATCACTGTAACTGTAGATCCTTCTGCAAATGTTTCTGCAGCAGACAATTATAATTTCAAGACAATTAATCAAGCTCTTCAATTTATTGAATTAGCTAAGGTTCCAGATGAGGCTACAAAAACAATTACTCTAGTAAAAGGTGTTGTATATCATGAAAAAGTAGAAATTGATATGCCAAATGTAGTTCTTCAAACAGATCCAACAGATTTAAATGTAGAAGATGATTCTGATATTGATGCAATTTTCAATCAATTTGCAGTAATTGAATATGATGCATTAAATGGAAAATTAGATCCAAGTGAAACTACAACACATAGTACAGATGGTTCTGCTACTATTTCTATTCGTCCAAATGCAACAAACTTTGTAGCTCAATATGTAACATTCAAAAACTACTATAATACAAATGCATTATACAATGAATCATTAAAGATAACTTCTGATTCTCAAGCTGTAGCAGCATTAGTTCAAGCTGATAAAGCTACTTTCCTTGGATGTAAATTCACTTCTTACCATGATACTTTATATGCTCAAGTAGGACGTCAATATTATATGAACTGCTTCATTGAAGGGCATACAGATTACATCTTTGGTTATAATGCAACTGCATTATTTGATGACTGCTGGATTAAATCTATTGGTGCTGGTGCAACTCCAGAAGTAAATGGAAACTATAATAATGGTGGATACATCGTTGCTACTAAGGGATTTAATAAATCAATTGATACAGATAGCATTGAATATGGTTATGTATTTGATGGATGTACATTTATGGCTGATGATGCTACTGCTGATGGTTCTGTTTCTATTGCACGTGGATGGGGCGACAATATGACTATTTTAGTAGCTAATTCTACTCTTGGTGCTCATATTTCAACTGAAGCTTATGACTTTGTAACTCCAGAAGGAAAGAATATGAATGACCGTTATGGTAAAATGAATTCTGCACCTAATGCAGCAAAATTATTAGAATACAATAATACTGGTGCTGGTGCTCTTACTGCAGAATTAGCAAATACTTGTACACTTTTAACTGAAAATCCAAATTACAATCCTGTAAAGATTTTTGCTGCTAAAAATGGAAAAGTGACATATGCTGATTCATGGGCAGCTATGCAACCAAAAGATGCATCTGTTGTATTAAAGAATGCTGATGGTTCAATTGTTGGTACTTTAGCAAATGTTGGCTATATTGATGGTCATTTAACTGAAACTGAATTAAAAGCTGCAATGCCAAAGAGCATGATTCCTGCTGGTAAATTATTAGATGGCTTCTATGCTGATGCAGAATTTACAACAAAGTGGGCTTATGATACAGTATTAACAGAAACAAATGAAGTTTATGTTAAATTTGCTGATGCAGCTACTCTTCCTAAGAAGTCATATAACTTCTCTGATTTAACTGTTGGTGATATCACTACTGAAATCAAATTAGATGATGTTGTAACTATCGTAGGTAGTGCTGGTAAGAAATTCAGCGTAGATGCAAATGCTCGTACAATTCAAGATGCAGATGGAAATGATGTTCCAGTATCTCAAAGATTAAAAACTGGTGGAGCATCTGATGCAACTGGACGTTATATTACAATTGATTTATCTGCTTATGGTGGAAAATATACAATTGAAGTATTTGCATTAACTGGTACAAACGCAGAAGCAAGAACTGGTCAATTAAGACAAGGTGCTGTTGATGGTGAGTCTTTATTCGTGGTTGATTGCCCTGCAATTGAAAATGGCGCACAACCAATCAAATCTAGTGGTGAAGTTGAAGGTGGATATGTATACTACATAACTGCTGATGCTAGTATCAATTTCTATGGTATTAATATCAAACCAGTTACAACTACAAATCCAGATACACCTCAACCATCACAACCTGCAGTAACTGCAATCTCTTTAAATGCAGATGATTTAACTGTTGGCGATATCACTGCTACTTCTCAATGGGGAAATTGTGAATACGTTAAACTAGTTGGAACTACTGGTAAAAAATTCACTGTTGAAGCAATGAAAAATAGTGCAGGCGATCCTTCTACTAAAAAAATATTTGATGTTACAGGAGCTGAAGTTGCTGTATTGAATCGTGTAAAATGTAATGGTGCAGGTAGAATTGTTGAAATTGATTTATCTAATTTCTCTGGTTCTGCTGTAATTGAAGTATTCTGCCAAAGTTCAAGTGGTTCTGATTTAACTAGAGGATTCCAAGTTTTAACTGGTGGTGTTCAAGTTGGTCAAGACTACATCTGTAATGAAAATGCAGTTATGAAATTTGAAATTACATTAGAATGTGGCAAAGCTTATCAATTAGTTGGAATTGTTAATGCAATTAATTATTATGGTATTAACATTAAACCTGCTGCTTAACTTAATAAATAAAATTACTCAATTATATCAATTATAGAGTAAAAAGCAAGGACATCAAGTAGTCCTTGCTTTTCTTATTTAGTTTTTTTATAATACAACTATGATAGTATATTTAAAATCAATAAAGGAGTGTTTATATGAATATTTACAAAAGTTGTCCAACTCTTGAAAATGATAAATATATTTTGCGATTTGTGTTTGATGAAGATTTAGATGATTTACTAAAAGTGTACAGTGACATTAAAGCGGTACCTCTATTCAATATTGATAACTGCCACGGTGATGATTTTTATTACACAACAAAAGAACGTATGAAGCAAGCAATGGACTTTTGGAAATTGGCTTATGACAATGGTTGGTTCGTAAGGTTTTCAATAGTTGACAAAGAGTCAAATGAGGTAATAGGCACAATTGAAGAATTTCTTCGTGATGAGAAGGATTATTTTACAAATTGTGGATTGCTTCGACTAGACTTACGTAGTGACTACGAAAGAGCTTCAGAAATAAAAAGCATTATGTCTTTAATTGACATTTTGTCGTTTGACCTGTTTGGCTGTAAAATGGTAGCGACCAAAGCTATTCCGTCTGCAATTGAGCGCATAAAAGCGTTGAGAGCAGAAGGCTTTATACTTTCACATGAGCCGCTTGTTGGTCATGATGGTACAAAGTATTATGACTATTATGTATTGAAGAAAGATAATATTATATAAATTTCAATTTAATACTTCAACCAGGAAAAATAATAGCCCACTATACTTCAATTATGAAGATAGTGGGCTATTTGTATTTCCACAGGGAAAACATGAGTATTTTTATTCTATTAAAACATTGGTGAAAATAAATAGGCAATATATGATATTAATCTTTGCCACCAGGAACGATTTTTCCAATCCTTATAGGTAAATGGTCTACTTTCTTCACAAGCCTTTAAAAAATCCTGTTCCATGTGTTTTATTTCATCATCTAAAAGTACTAATGCACCACATTCATAATGGAGAAACATACTTCTATAATCAACATTGATTGTTCCTATAAAACTATATTTACCATCTACAATAATATTTTTAGCATGATTAAATCCTTTAGAAAATTCATATATTTTACCACCTGCTTTTAAAATATCTCTATAATGATACCTTGCTAAATAAAATGCAGTTTTCTTATCTGGAATTCCTGGCATAAGTATTCTTACATCAACCCCGCTTCTTGCCGCTAAAGCAATGTTTTGAATCATTGTATCATCTATAACAAAATAGGGAGTAGAAATATAAAGAGTTTTCTCAGCACTAGAAATCAGAGATAAAAATGCATCATATCCAGAATTTTTAGTTTCTGAAGGTCCATCACCAAATGGGATTATATATCCGCTTGTTTCAAAAACTTTATAGTCTGCTAAATAATTATGCATTCTTAATATTTCCTTAGTAGACATATACCAAGTTTTAATAAACATGGCAATAAAGCTGGCTACTGCTTCTCCTTCATATTTTCCACAGTTATCTCTCCAAAAGCCAAATCTTTCTTTTTTGTGAATATATTCATCTGCTAAATTATCTCCTCCACAATATGCAACATTTCCATCTATCACAATAATTTTACGATGATCACGATAATTAAATGCCGGATTTATATTTAAACCAAGAGGATTATAATTAACAATTTGACAATTTGGAATATTTGTAAATTTTTTTATTGTTTTATTTTTTAAAGTTGCTTTAGATCCCAAATCATCATAAATTATTTTTATTTCAACATTTTCTTGCCCTTTTCGCATGAGTATAGGCATCAATTCATCAAGTAAATACCCATCACTAATAATGAACATTTCAATAAAAATATATTTTTGAGCTTTCTTTAATTCTTTAATTAAATCTTCAAATTTAGTAAACCCATCATTTAAAAAAGTATATTTTGTATTTTTATAAGCCGGATATCCAGTATCAGATAGTATAACTCTAGCATGTTTAGCCGCTTTAGAATCAATCGTATCTAATTCCTCAATAACTTTATTCTCCACATGATAGGCACTTAAAGCTGAATTAATTTTCATTTGCTTTCTTTTAGGAAGCTTTCGGCTACGATGATTTAGCCAATATAACAAAGAAAACGGCAATGGTAAAACTAAAATTAAAATTGACCAGGTCAACTTGTAACTTGCTGACATAGGCTTATGTATGATATGAAGTACAATGACTAATGCCAAGATTTCAAGCAAAAAATAAATTACAACATTAATTTGATTAGAAAAATTCAGTTGAAACATCAATACAAACAATGATATTTGTATTGCAAAAACAAACAATGTTACAATAAACAATATAATTCTTTTCCAAAGAGGAATACTTCTTCTTTCATTTTGTGTCAATATACCACATCCTTACCTTTTCTTTGTAATAATAAAAGATACACCAATTGCTTCATTTTTTACAATTAAATCCATACCAAAAAAATCTACTGTCTTTTTTACAATTGACATACCTAATCCAAATTCTCCTTTGCTACCTTTTTCATAAGGTTTAAAAGAATTTTTGATAAATTGTTCATCAATTGGATCTCCATCATTATATATTCGCAAACGATCCTTTTTTAAAACAATTTTAATTTTTGTTTTAGCATAACGCTTGGCGTTATCTATAATGTTATCTACTACTGTAAAATAATTTTCTCGATACCCAGTGAAAAAAATATCTTCTGTTAAATCTAATTCTATAATTAAGTCTGTTTGAAAACGATATCCACGAACAACTTCTTCCACAACTTCTTTCATATCCACATCTTCAAAGTCACGATCTTTTTCTAAATATTCTAAAGAATTATATTGAAGTAACCGATTCACTTTGTTTTTTAATATTTCAGCTTGTGAAATAATAATCTTACTACTTTCCTCATCTACCATACCATCTTGCTGTGCTTCTGCATAAGATTTTATAACGGCAATTGGTGTTTTAAAATCATGACTAATATTTTGAAGCATTTCCTGCTTAGTTCTTTCATTCTTTCTTATTTCACTTCGCATACTCTCAACGGATCTAGAAAGTTCCCCCAACTCATCTAATCCATCATCTGTATACACTGTCTGATATCCTTCTTTAGGTAAATATAAAATATGATTTTGAATACGCCTTAATCTCCTTGCAAATTGATTCCCCCATATTGCAATTGCCAAAACAGATAGTGAAAGAATTGCAAAGAAAATTAAAATTAATTGTAAAGAAACACTTTTTGCAATGTTCGTAACATATTTGTTACTAGTAAGGACTAAAGAAGTTGTATTTCCATTATCCAATATAGTTATTGCAT
>JAIDKZ010000103.1 GCA_029051735.1 Anaeroplasmataceae bacterium
GAAATTCTAGTTTGATGGTTATATAAACAAATTTTTGTCTTCATGATTTTTTCTCTTTTATAAATTATAGTATAAATAAACCATAACCAAAATAATTCATAAATAATCCCCAAATGCATTCTTGCAAAAAACTGTTCTACAAGTGCCATATAAATTGTAGGATATATAAAAGATGCATAAAATACCCATGAATATCCAAATCTCTTTTTCTCTGTTCTTTGATATATATACTCAAAAGCCATACCTATAATAAAACAAAAAATTGAAATGCCAAAAATTCCAAAATCTGCATAAAAAGGCTGCAAGGAAGAATATATATTGGACGAGTAAACATATCCATTATCTGAACGAAAAATAATAAATCCCTCTGGATCTACTAAATTTTCTTTATTAGCTAATCCAAATTGTGCTAATACTTTAAAAATTTCATTAAAAGTAGATTTTCCAAATGTATAATTTCCATTAAAAGAATCTAAATATAAGTTGAAGTTATATAATCCAGATCCCCCATATATTCCAAGCATTCTTTCTAAATTAGATGTATATTGTTTCATTTTCCCCATTCCATAAAACAAAAATAACATAAGAATTGCCACAACAATGGTATATTTTAATATTTTAAAGTTTGTTTTCTTTCTACTATATTTAGATTTATTTTTGAAAAACAATATCCACAAACATAAACAATATATGCCAAAACGAATAAAGACATTTCTATCGGTAGATACAAGCATACATATTATAGAACAGAAAACAGGTATAATTAAAATTAAATAGTTTTTAAAAGCTTTTTTTTGAATAAAGTATTCACGGAATATTTGAAATATACTTATATATGCAATTGCAATTAAAGCCTTCTCTATTTGATGCAATAAAAAATGTCCTGAGGAAGATGTGGCTTTCTGTTCATAAATATTTCTTAATATGTCTGTGATATCTCCAGAAGTATCCACGCTTCTTAATAATATTATTATAAATACAAAAGTTAATAATAATGAAACTATACTCATTATATGCCTTGGATATTTATGAATTTGAATATCATCAATTTCTATTTTAAATTTTCTATTAAATCTCGTTTTAAAATTTCTATTTTTAAATCTAATCAATGCGCTACCAATTATCCAAGAAAAAATTGCCACTAAAACACAATAAAATAATTTTATATTTATTTTAATCATCCAATTTTCTTTATTCAATATAATT
>JAIDKZ010000104.1 GCA_029051735.1 Anaeroplasmataceae bacterium
GTCTTATATTTTTATTTTCTTCATAGTCAATTTAATTTATTTAAACGATATTTTTTTGAGGGCACATATATTGATATGGTTTATGATGAAGAGCAAGTATATTTAAGACAGGGAATTCAAATGTATTTGGTAGACTATGTCAATCGCATTTATACTACCTCAAATTTTTATCATCGGAACTATTATGATAAGAATGAATTAAATAGTAGCTTGGCAGCATTTTTAAATAATTTAGGAAATATGATGTTTTTGGATTTAGAAATGACAATGCCATCTGTTAACAATCATAAGAGTCATTATATTGCTGAGGTAATTCAAGTAGGCTATCTATTGGTAAATGGTAAGGGAGAAGAAATCTCCAGATATTCACAATATGTATCTCCAAAAAGGAATCCAATATTATCCAATCGTGTTTTAGAATTTTTAAATATAGATATGCAGTCTTTTCTTCAACAAGCTATTCCGTATAAAAGTTTTTATGAAGAATTTAAGGAGGATATAGAACAATATCGTCCAGCCATTGTAGTATATGGAAAATATGATGGGATTGCTTTAAATAATTCATATATGATTAATAAAGTACCATCCTTAAAAAGTCAAACACGATTTATTAATCTATGCCAGTTGATTAAAACATATTATAATTTGAGAAATGATCCTGGATTGTTTAAAATTTATCAAATATATTATAAAAATAATGATTTGCAAATTCACGATGCATTAAATGATTCCTTTGTAACCAAAATGGTATTTGAAGCATTTTTAAAAGATGTAAACCATGAAACTGATTTTTATGATGAAATTCATAAGGAACTGGGAATGAAATGATGAAGCTTAATTCTATAAGAATTATGCTTTTTTTTATGTTTTGTACTATTTAGCAATGTTTTTTATTATGATTTAATGGTGATAGAATGCGGATTGGAATCATTGATAGTGGTATGGGAGGATTAGCAATTACAAAGCAAATACAGAATCCTTTAGACCAATATATTGTATTGTTAGATTGTGCTTTTTTTCCTTATGGAACAAAAACTAAAGAGTTTTTATACAAACGATCTTTTTATTTAGTTAACTTTTTGATTCAGCAAAAAGTGGATATGATCATACTTGCATGTAATACTTTATCAATTGTGGCTTTAAATTTTTTAAAACAATGTTTTAAAATAAAAATATTAGGTGTGTTTGACTTTTTTATACCATTTTTAAAGTCTGAGAATGCAATTATTGGTTCTAAACACACAATAAAATATGTTAAGGATAATTACCCAATTCTTTGCATTGATGGTACAGCATTAATAGAAGCGATAGAAAAAAAACTGGATTATAATTTATGTATTCAAAATATAGATTTTCCTAAAAGCAAATTATTATTGTTAGCTTGTACACATTTTTTGTCTATAGATAAAGAATTATTTCCTATACCAACATTAAATCAAATCAAATATTTAAAAGAAGAAATAAAAAAGGCTAGGAATTCATCCTAGCAAGCAGAAGAATCTACAGTCATAAATACTGGAATAATGATAGGTTTACGATCAGTCTTTGCAATTATGATTTGAGATAGATGTTCTGTTAAAGCAGATTTTAAATAATTAATATTGAGTGCTTTCATTTTTTTAAGTTCATTACTTAGAAAATTCATTGCAGAATTAACAATTGATTTCGTTAATTCTTCACTATCCTTCATATAAATGAATCCTCTAGATACTACTTGTGGTTCAAATGGAATCGTTTTTGTTTTCGTGTCTAAGGTTATAATTAAGGAGAACATACCATCTTCAGATAAATATTTTCTTTCACGAATAATATTAGAAGAAATGTCTCCTATACCTGAACCATCTATATAAACCTCTCCAGATGGCACGTGCCCAGCTAATCTTGCTCCATTTTCACTAAAAGCTAAAACATCTCCATTTTCCAAAATAAAGACATTTTCAGGTTTAACACCACATTCTATAGCAGTATTTCCATGTACTCTTTGCATGCGGTATTCCCCATGAATTGGAAGGAAATATTTAGGTTTAATTAAAGTTAATAATAATTTTTGTTCACCTGCTGATGCATGTCCTGAGGTGTGAGTGTCTGTGATTGGAGAATGGGTAATGACATTAGCACCCTTTTTAAATAATTGATTGATGGTTCTATTTACTCCTTCTTGATTTCCAGGAATTGGACTAGAAGAGAAGATGATAGTATCTCCAGGAATGAGTTTTATAGTTTTGTGTGAACCATTTGCCACTCTTGAAAGAGCTGCAAGAGGTTCTCCTTGAGAACCAGTACATAAAAAGCAAAGCTCGTTTGGCTTATACTTATTTATTTCACCTGATTCAATAATTGTTCCTTTTGGTGGCTTAATATATCCAATCTGCTGACCAACTTCAATTGCTTTTTCCATAGAACGACCAAATATCGCTATATGTCTTTTTGCTTCAACACAGGCCTCTACAATCTGTTCTATTCTAAATATATTAGATGCAAAAGTTGCTACTATAATTCTTTCATCAATTTTAGAGAAAAGTTCTTTAATAGAAGCACCAATTTTCTTTTCAGATTCTGTAAAACCTTCACGTAAGGAATTAGTAGAATCTGCTAGTAAGCATAATACTCCTTTTTGCCCTAAAGAGGCAAGTTTTTCATATTCTGCTTGTGGTCCAACTGGTGTAAAGTCAATTTTAAAATCTCCTGTATGCATAATGATACCTAAATTGGTGGTAAATACAATTGCATATGCATCTGGAATTGAGTGGTTTAGACGAATAAAAGAAACTTCAACTCCTTTAAAATTATATTTAAAATGAGATTTAAATTCTACTATTTGTGTTTTGGACAACAAATCTGGATATTCCTCTAATTTATTTTCAATTAAATCAACAGCAACGCCTGCAGCAAATATTTTAGGAATGGTTACTTTTTTTAATAAAAATGGAATTCCTCCAATATGATCCTCATGTCCATGCGTGATAAAAAGCCCTACTATTTTTTGTTGATTTTGTTCAAGATAAGTATAATCTGGAATGACATAATCTACTCCTAGTAAATGTTCATCAGGAAAAAGAATTCCTGAATCTATTATGAAGATTTGTCCGAGGTATTCAATACAGTACATATTTTTTCCTACCTCGCCAAGACCGCCTAAGGCGAAAATACCCAGCTCATTTTTGGTAAATACCTTGTTCATAGTTTTCCTCCATCGTTATAAATCTCTATTTTCTATTTTACTATATTATTAAAAAAAATTAAAGAAAAAGTGCGAAAAAGTTTTAAGAAAATGCTTTTATTAGAATAGATTTTATAACTATAGTATGCTATAATTTGTAGTGTTTTATGAAAAAGGAAGTGCAAAAGAAATTATGAAAGCAAGTAAAATGTTAATTTCAACTTTAAAAGAAGCTCCACAAGAGGCGAAAATTGACTCTCATGTTTTACTCTTAAGAGCAGGAATGGTAAAAAATCAGGTGGCAGGAGTATATCAATTCTTACCTCTTGGGTTAAGAGTTCTACAAAAGGTTGAAAAAATTATTCGTCAGGAAATGGACAATGCAGGTTCATTAGAAATATTATGTTCAGCATTACAGCCAAAGGAACTTTGGGAAGAATCTGGAAGATGGAATAAATATGGACCAGATTTGATGCGGTTTACAGACCGTCATGAAAGAGATTTTTGTTTAGGCCCAACGCATGAAGAGATATTTACAGATTTGGTTCGTAATCTTGTTAAATCTAGCAAAAGTTTACCATTAAACCTATATCAAATACAAACCAAATATCGTGATGAGGTTCGTCCTCGTTTTGGATTAATGCGTAGTAGAGAATTTATTATGAAAGATGCATATTCTTTTGATAAGGATGAAGCAGGTCTAGAGGCATCTTATCAGCTTATGTATGATACATATACAAAAATATTTACAAGATTAGGACTTCATTTCCAACCTGTTTTAGCTGATACAGGAAATATTGGTGGAAATGGTTCTCATCAGTTTATGGCGCTATCTGATATTGGAGAATCTGAAATTGTATATTGTGATTCTTGTGGTTATGCAGCCGATGTAGAAAAGGCTACAGATCAGTTAATAGAACTTCCTAAGGAAAAGGAACTAGATTTAGAAGAGGTTGAAACACCAAATCAAAGAACTATAGAAGAGATTACTAAGTTTTTAGGTATAGATGCCAAAAAAACAGCAAAGACATTAATTTATCATGATTATGCAAATGAGAAGTTGGTTGCAGCAGTGGTACGTGGAGATCGTGAGGTTAATGAAATCAAACTAGTGAATGTTTTAAATTCAAATGAAAATTATTTAGAACTTGCAACAGATGAAGAAATCAGAAGTATAGGATCTTATCACGGATTTGTAGGACCTGTAGGACTAAATATTGAAGTGTATGTTGATTTAGAAGTTGCTCAAATGTCAAATTTTGTTGTTGGTGCAAACAAATTAAATTATCATTTGAAAAATGTTAACTTTGGTAAGGATTTTAAAGGAATTGTCAAGGATTTAAAAAAGGTACAAGCAAATGATTTATGCCCTGTATGTGGAAAGCCGCTCAGTCAAGAACGAGGAATTGAAGTTGGTCAAATTTTTAAACTACAGACAAAATATAGTTTGCCTATGAATTGTGTTTATACAAATGAGGAAGGAAAGAATGTACCTATGGTAATGGGTTGTTATGGAATTGGAGTATCTAGAACACTTCAATCCATTGTAGAACAATATCATGATGAAGCTGGTATATGCTGGCCTTTAAATGTTGCTCCATACCATGTAGTCATAGTACCTATCAATTATGCGGATGAAGCACAAAAAGATTTAGCAGAAAAATTGTATGAAGAATTATCAAAATCCGTAGAGGTTGTTCTTGATGATCGTAATGCTAAACCAGGATTTAAATTTAAGGACTGGGAATTAATTGGTATTCCTTATATGATTATTTGTGGAAAAAGAAGTGCTGAGGGTATTGTAGAATTTAAAGTTAGAGCTGGATTAGAAAAAAGCGAAGTAGAATATTCAAAAGCAATTCAAAATGTAATTGAAGCAGTAAAACATATTTAAATTTAAGAAAACTTATAGACAAATCAGTTTATAAGTTTTTTTTATAGTAAAAAATAATAAAGTAGATAATGAAAAAAGATAAATGAAATTTTTTGTCAGTTTTGGATACTATTTTTTGAGGTGTTAAATTGAACTGTCAAAATTGTAAGAAAATATTTTATGTTAAAAGAAGTTTCTTAACTTTGTTTTTACAAAAACACTATTATATATGTGATCATTGTAGAAGTGAATATCCAATCCGACTGAAGATTGAACACATTCCACTAGAAATATACGAAGCAGTGGTTATTTCGATGTTTCCTAGCAAAATTAGGATGAATTTTAATGCATATATTTTAGAAATAGAAAAAATTGTATCTTATTTTGTAATACATCACCCATCATATTTTTTTGTTTTTTTAGATTATGTTTTTATCAATGATTTATGGTTAGAACAGTTCAATTTTTTATCCTTAATAGAAAAGAAACCTATTTTAATTTTATGTCTTCAACTAAGAAATTAGTCGATATTTTGGTTACTAATTTTATTGCAAAATACAAATAAAACGCGGTATGATTATATTGCTGCAAGGGAGGTATGAGCATGTTAGTAGGTAAAGTAAAATGGTTCAACAATGAAAAGGGCTATGGATTTATTATCAAAGAAAACTATGATGATATTTTTGTTCATTATAGTAGCATTTTAGATGATGGATTTAAGACTTTGAATGAAGGACAGCTTGTTGAATTTGACCTAGTTGTAGGTGAAAAAGGTCTACAAGCACAAAATGTGTATAAGTTGTAATGGTTTATTGAAAACGCTTTTAACTTATGCTATAATATAAGTAAAGAAAAGGAGTGATATTATGAAGGTAGAAGTTGTTGGAAAGAATGGTTTTACACCATCTGATGCTAACAAGGAATATGCCGTAAAAAAACTAACAAAATTAGAGGGACTTATCGTAGATTATGAAAATGTATCTGCTCGAGTTGTTTGTAAAGTTTATAAGGCATTCCATAAGGTTGAAGTAACAATTCCAACCAAAAATATCATACTTCGTGCTGAAGTTGAAGAAACAGATATCTATGCGGCAATTGATGGTGCTATAGATAAACTGATGAAACAGGTAAGACGTTATAATGATCGTACGAAGGATAAATTAGGCAAAAAAGGAATCCGTTCTATAGAAATGGGAGCTTCTTCAAAAGATGAAAGAATCGTTCGTGATAAGAATGTGGATCTTGAACCTATGTCTAGGGAAGAGGCGATCGATCAGATGGAATTACTTGGGCATGATTTCTTTATTTATCTTGATAAGGAAACTAGGAAAACAAATGTCATCTATGTTAGAAATGATGGAGATTATGCAGTAATTGAAACTACAGCAAAATAAAGGTTTTTCTGAAATGGGGTTTTTCCCCATTTTTCTTTTGCTAGTTTTTGGTTAAAACTTGAAAAAAGAAAAGTTTTATAGTATTATAAAAGATAGCGTAATATTATAGGAAGGAAAGAGATTTTCACTCTTTAGGGATTATATATGGGATTAAAGAAATTGTTTGATTCTGGTTATAAAGAAATGAAACGATGTGAGAAGTTAGCTTACAAAATTGAAGCTTTAGAGCCAGAAATAAAAAAATTAACTGATGAGGAATTAAAAAATAAAACTGTTGAATTTAGACAAATGCTAAATGATGGTAAAACATTAGATGATATTTTAATTGAAGCTTATGCTGTTGCTAGAGAAGCAGCCTTTCGTGTAACAGGAATGAAAGCATTCCACGTTCAATTAATTGGTGGATGTGCGATTCATGGAGGTAATATAGCTGAAATGAAAACAGGTGAAGGTAAAACCTTGACTGAAGTTATGCCTGCTTATTTAAATGCGTTAAGTGGAAAAGGTGTTCACATCGTTACAGTAAATGAATACTTGGCTCGTCGTGAGGCAGAAGGGGAAATTGGAGAGGTTTTTCGGTTTTTGGGATTGAGTGTTGGATTAAATGTTCGTGAACTATCCTCTGCTGAAAAAAGAGAGGCTTATTCTTGTGATATTTTATATTCAACAAATAGTGAACTTGGCTTTGATTATTTAAGAGATAATATGGTTCATAGCGAAAGTCAAATCACACAGTGTAAAGGCTTAAATTATGCAATTATAGATGAGGTTGACTCAATTTTAATTGATGAGGCTAGAACCCCATTAATTATTTCAGGTGCCCCTAAAAACAATTCTTCTTTGTATTTAAGAGCAGATACATTTGCCAAAAGACTATCTGAAGAAGATTATGAAATTGAGATTGAGACTAGACATGTTCAATTGACTCCATCTGGTATGGAAAAGGCTGAACAGGTATTCAATGTTCCAAATATATATGATTTACAATATGTAGAATTAGTTCATGCAATTAATAATGCTTTAAAAGCCAATTTCATATTTGCTAATGGTAAGGAATATGTAGTGCAAGATGGAGAAGTCTTAATTGTTGATAGTTTCACAGGACGTATTTTAAAGGGACGTCAGTACTCTGAAGGGCTTCATCAAGCAATTGAAGCAAAAGAAAATGTGGAAATAAAAAAAGAAACTCAAACTGTTGCAACAATAACTTATCAAAATTTCTTTAGAATGTATAATAAACTTTCTGGTATGACAGGTACAGCAAAGACAGAGGAAGAGGAATTTAGAAATATATATAACATGTATGTAGTAGAGGTTCCTACAAATCGCCCTGTTATTCGTAAGGATATGCCAGATTTAATTTTTGTTAGTCAGAAAGCTAAATTTGCTGCTTTAGTAGAAGAGGTGAAGAATCGGTATTCTATTGGACAGCCTGTACTTGTTGGTACTGCAAATGTTGAAACTTCTGAGTTGGTTTCTCAAATGCTTGTGCGTGCAGGGGTTCCACACGAAGTTTTAAATGCGAAAAATAATGAACGTGAAGCAGAAATTGTTGCGAAGGCAGGTCAAAAGAAAAGTGTAACGATTTCCACAAACATGGCAGGTCGTGGTACTGATATTAAATTAGGAGAGGGAGTCGTTGAACTTGGAGGACTTGTCGTTTTAGGAACAGAACGGCATGAATCACGTCGTATTGATAATCAGTTACGTGGTCGTTCTGGTCGTCAGGGAGATCCTGGTTTTTCTCAGTTTTATATTTCAACGGAGGATGATTTGATTCAGCGCTTTGGTGGAGATACATTTAAAAATCGTTTAGCTATGATTATTAACTTGATGAATAGAGATACAGGAAACATGGATGCTCCTATGACTTCAAGAATGATATCTAAAGCAGTAACTAGTGCACAAACTCGTGTAGAGGGAAATAACTTTGATTCTCGTAAAAATGTATTGAAATATGATGATGTTATTCGTCGTCAAAGAGAAATTTTTTATGAACAAAGAATGCAAGTTGTTAAGGTTGAACAACTTGAAGAATTGGTTCGTGGCATGATGCATCGAGCAGTAGAGGATGTTTGCTATAGCCATATGCGTCAAATCACTTCAAAAAAATTTGAGATTGATGATGATGCAATTGCACAAAGTTTTAATGGACCTATTCTTCCTCCAAATTCAATTGATGTTTCAGTTTTAAAAACATTAGATGATGAAGGAATTGTAGAATATATAGCAAATAAGTCATATGAGTTCATTGATAATAATAAAAAAGCTGCTGAAGAAGCTAAAGAAAAGTATAGTTTGGATTTACCAGATAATTTATTTGATATGTATTTAAAAGATATATTATTACGAGTTTTAGATCAATACTGGATGAAGCATATAGATGATATGCAAGGATTGCGTCAAGGTGTAGTATTACAATCTTATGCTCAAACCAATCCATTAGAAATTTATCAGCAGGAAGGATACGCACGTTTTGAAAGATTGAATCAAAACATTAATCGTGAAATTTTAAAATATGTAACTCATACTCGTCTACAGTTCAATGCTCCTAAGGAAGAAGTTGATCCAATGAAGGGGTTGACTACCAACGAAGTAAAAGATGAGTCTGTAAAGAAAAAACCTGTAGAGAAAAAAGAACATGTGGGTCCTAATGATCCATGTCCATGTGGCAGTGGTAAAAAATATAAGTTTTGCCATGGCTTAAAATAAAGAATGAAAAAGAACTGAATCTCAGTTCTTTTTTCCATTTATCCTTTTTTTAAAACCAGATATCTTAACTTTATTGAAAATAAAACATTTATTTTATATACTACAAGTGCAAAAAGGAGAGGGGCTTTACGATGAAAGTGGAAGTGAAAATTGATAGGGAATGTAAAGAAGCAAGGGCCATTGTAATTACAAATGAGTGGTCAGATGAAATCAAAACTACGGTAAAATTTTTGGAAGATCAATCGTCTATTCTTGGATATCAATCAGATACAGCAACCATATTAGAACAGAAAGATATTCTGTCTATCTTTAGTTCTAATAAAAAAGTTTTCGCAATGACAAAGGATAAGGAATATCAAATCCATTTAAGACTTTATGAGCTGGAAAATATTTTATATGAAAAATGGTTTGTTCGAATATCCAATTCAGAGATTGTCAACTTAAAACACATCAAAAAATTTGATTTAAGTCTAACTGGTACAATACGTATTATATTTTTCAATGGAAACGCAACATATGTATCAAGACGGTATGTATCTAAAATTAAAAAAACGTTAGGAATGTAAGGTGATAAAATGAAAAAACAATGCTTAATTCGCTCATTAATTGGAGCACCAATTGGAGTAATGATATCTATAATCATAACAATTATCATTTCTTTATTTACAGGAAAGGGAAAGTATTATCCTGTTCCCATTGAATTAATCAATTTGTGTGGCAATGAGATTCGCGCTGTAATCGTTCAGTTCATATGTTCTATTCTTTATGGAGCAGTTTTTGGTGGCGCATCTGTTATTTTGGATAATGAAAAATGGAGTCTTTTAAAGCAAACATTAATTCATTTTAGTGTTATAACAATGTCTTCTTTTCCAATCGCTTTCTTTATGTATTGGATTCCACATCATGTTTTTGGAGCCTTAGGATATATAGCAATCTTTTTTGGGATTTACTTGATGATTTGGTTATCTATATATATAAATGAGCGAATGAAAATAAAAAAATTGAATGAACAAATTGTTTTAGAACATAATAAACCTGTATAAAAAAATTTACAAAGAGGCTTTGTCCTCTTTTTTCTTTTTTATCCAAAAATAAAAAATTGAATAATCAAAAATCTAGTAATGTAAGAAAATCGTATTTTTACATTTGCCTATAAAGGATTCTATATAATATGCCTATGTTTTTAGAATTATTTGTTGAAAAATGGGAGATAATAAAATTGTTTTATGATAAGGCTTTCATTGACAAATAATGGAAATCAATTTATAATAGAAATATGATAATTTCATTTGTACAGAATGAAAAGAAAGAGGTATTTTAAGAAATGAAAAAATTTGATGTTTTAAGTAAGATTTCAGAAGTTGGAGTTGTTGCTGTAGTTCGTGCTGAAAGTACAGAGCAGGGATTAAAGATTTCTGAAGCATGTATTAAGGGTGGTGTAAACTCTATTGAAGTTACTTATACAGTGCCTGGTGCAGGAGATATTATTGCAAATTTATCTAATGCTTATGCCAAAGATCCAAACGTGCTTATTGGTGCTGGTACAGTATTAGATAGTGAAACTGCTAGAGCTGCAATATTAAATGGAGCTAAATTTATTGTTTCACCTTGCTTTGATGAAGAAGTTGCCAAGCTTTGTAATAGATATCAGGTTCCATATGTCCCAGGTACACAAACAGTAAGAGAAGTTAAAATGGCTTTAGATGCAGGATGTGATGTTATTAAATTATTCCCTGGTGATATTTTAGGACCTAGATTTGTAAAGGATGTGAAAGGACCACTTCCTTATGCAAACCTTATGCCTTCTGGTGGTGTGGATGTTGATAACATTGCAGATTGGATTAAAGCTGGTGTAGTTGCGGTTTCTGCTGGTTCATCAATGACAGCTGGTGCTAAAAAGGGTGATTTTGCTGCAGTAACAGCTATGGCTGCACGATTTGTAGAAGAAGTTAAGAATGCTAGAGCTGCTTTGAAAAAGTAATTTGATAGAGAATTTGATGATGGAGAAAATATTAACATTCGGTGAAATAATGCTTAGGCTTTCTACACCGGATTATTCAACAATCAATCAGACTCATTCCTTTATGGTAAATTATGGTGGCGGAGAAGCAAATGTTGCAGTAGCATTGTCTCATATGGGACATCAAGCATACTTCATTTCTAAACTTCCACCAAACCAATTAGGTGATGGTGCAATTACGCATTTATTATCTCATGGAGTGAACACAAAATATGTGGTTCGAGGGTCTTCAACAATAGGTATATATTTCTTGGAAACTGGTTTTGGTGGTCGTCCATCAAAAGTTATTTATAACCGTAAGCATTCTGCGATTACTCGTATTCAGGAAGATGAATTTAATTGGGAAGAAATTTTTTCTGATGCTACTTGGTTTCATTTGAGTGGGATTACATTGGCATTAGGAGAAAGAGTAAGAAAGGTTGCTTTACGTGCATGTAAAGAAGCTAAAAAGTATGGTGTGCACGTTAGTTTTGATTTTAATTATCGTTCTAAATTGTGGACGGTTGAAGAAGCAAGACCAGTATTTAAACAGTTTATGAATTATGTTGATATTGTGTTTGCAAGTTTTTATGATGCGAATACAATTTTAGAAATTCCACTAGATGATGATTTTACTGGAACAACATTGTCTGAAAAGAGAAGAAATGTATTTCCTAAAATGATAAAAAAATATAAACTAAAATATATTTTTGGAACGGATAGAGTTGTTTATTCTGCGACTGAGAATTCCTTAGCTGGATATTATTTTAAATTAGAAAATGACAATTTAAGTTGGGAGTTAACTGAGCCAATTCGATTTAATATTTATGATCGAATTGGTGGTGGTGATGCTTTTGCATCTGGTGTTATCCATGGCTTATTAAAAAATTTTAATGATCCCGCGTATGCAGTACGATATGGTTTAAATGCTTCTGTATTAAAACATACCATATATGGAGATGCATTAGTATTATCCTGTGAGGACATTGAAACTTTCATGGCCGCTAATGGTAGCGCAGAAGTTGTTAGATAGGAGCTTAAAATGATAGTAGGTAAATTAAGAGATTTAAAAAGATATAAAGGTATTAGTAAAAATATTGATACTGCTATTGATTATGTTTTAAATCATGATTTGTTGGCTCTTCCAAAAGGGAAAACGGAAATTGATGGCACAAATGTGTATGTGAATCGTGATACATATGTGGCTAGACCTTTGGAGGAATGCTTTTTTGAAAATCATGAGCACTATTTAGATTTACAAATAGTGCTAAAAGGAAAGGAAATATTTGGTTTTACGGATATTACCAATCCATCACTTCAGGTAACAACACCTTATAATAGTGATAAGGATGTTACAAAATATAGTGCTGCAAAAGATACAGTTTATTTCACTTTAGAGGAAGGATTTGCGCTAGTGTTTAGGGAAGATATACATTTAGCAAAATGTAAAGTGGATGATGGGATTGTTGAAAAAGCAGTTATAAAAATTAAAGTAGAAGAATAAAAGGAGAAAAAGTAATTTATGGCAAAAGTTGTAACAATGGGCGAAATCATGTTGAGATTATCTCCAGCAGGAAATACTCGTTTCGTTCAAGCAGATTCATTTGATGTGATTTATGGAGGAGGAGAGGCTAATGTTGCAGTGTCTTGTGCAAATTATGGACATGATGCTTATTTTGTAACTAAACTTCCTGAACATGAAATTGGTCAAGCAGCAGTAAATGCATTAAGAAGATATGGTGTTAATACAAAATTCATCGCTCGTGGTGGAGATCGTGTTGGTATTTATTATGCTGAAACAGGTGCGTCAATGCGTCCTTCTAAAGTTATTTATGATCGTGCAAACTCTGCAATTGCAGAAGCAAAACCAGAGGATTTTGATTTTGATGCAATCATGGAAGGTGCAGATTGGTTTCACTGGTCTGGTATCACTCCAGCAATTTCTAATAAGGCCGCAGAGTTAACAAGACTTGCTTGTGAGGCTGCAAAGCGTCATGGTGTAACTGTTTCTGTAGATTTAAACTTCCGTAAGAAGTTATGGACTTCAAAGAAGGCTATTTCTGTTATGAAACCTTTAATGGAGTATGTTGATGTTTGTATTGGTAATGAAGAAGATGCTGAGCTTTGCTTAGGCTTTAAACCAGATGCAAATGTAGAAGCTGGTGAAACAGGAGCTGAAGGCTATCATAAAATTTTTGAGCAGATGGCCAAGGAATTTGGATTTAAGTATGTAATTTCTACTTTACGTGAATCTTTCTCAGCTACTCATAATGGATGGAAAGCATTGATTTATAATGGAAAAGAGTTCTATGAATCAAAACGTTATGATATTAATCCAATCATTGATCGTATTGGTGGTGGAGATTCTTTCTCTGGTGGTGTTATTCATGGTTTATTAACTAAAGAAACTCAAGGAGAAGCATTAGAGTTTGCAGTAGCTGCATCAGCATTAAAGCATACAATTAATGGAGACTTCAATTTAGTATCTGCTTCAGAGGTAGAATCTTTAGCAGGTGGTAATGCGAACGGACGTGTTCAACGTTAGTTTTTAATAAAGGTGCTACCAAATCGTAGCACCCTTTCATTAGGAGGAAATAATGAAAATCGGAGTAAGAGTTCATGACTTTGGCAAAAGTGATCCAATCTCTTTAGCTAAATCTGCCAAGCAAATAGGATTTGATGGTGTTCAGCTAGTTTTAAATAAAGCAGTTGAAGGAGAAACAGGATTGCCAGGGACACTGTCAAAAGATAAGGCTATTGCAATCCATAATGCTTTTAATAAAGAGGGAATAGAAATCTTTATGATGGGAGCATATTTTAATCCTGTACATTCTAATAAAGATTTAGTAAAAACGAATATTGCTAAATTTAAAGAGCATTTAAGATTTTTAAATGATTTTAAGGGACATTTTGTAGGGTCTGAAACTGGATCATTTAATGATGATAAATGGACCTATCATCCGTTAAACCGAACAGAAGATGCTTATCAAGAGGTAAAAAGAATTTTTAAGGATTTAGCAGATTATGCAAAAGAGGTAGATGCAAATATTGCTTTAGAGGGAGCTTTTGGACATTGTATGTTTGAGCCTAAGGCTTTAAAGCGATTGGTGGATGAGATTGATAATGGTCATGTATTCTATATAGTTGATATTTATAATTACATAGCCTTTTGTAATTATGAGTCCTATAAAGATATTTTTGAAGAATGTTTAAAGCTGTTTAAAAATAAAATTGTTATTTTCCACCTAAAGGATTTCATTGTTGAAAATGAATCATTAAAGCAATGTGCAATTGGTAAAGGCTTGATAGATTATCCTTGGCTTTTAAATAGAATTCAAAAGACAAATCCAAATGCTTATTTGATTTTTGAGGGATCAAAGCCTGAAGATATGCAAGAAAGCTTTAATTTTGTAAAAAATATATTAAATGAAGGAGTATAATATGAAATTACAGGTTAGATATGCTAATCATCCAGAAGATTCAATGTTTTATACCACTGAGGAATTAAGACGTCATTATTTGATGGAAAAGGTATTTGAAGAGGACGAAATTCTTTTAGTTTATTCTCATCAAGACCGTATCATATCTGGAGGCGTTATGCCAGTTTCAAAGGCATTACCACTAGAAACTTCAGATGAACTAAGAGCAGCTTATTTTCTTGAAAGACGTGAGTTGGGTATTATAAACATTGGTGGTGCTGGAAAAGTCACCTTAGATGGCAAGGTATATAATGTAAAATCTAAAGATGGTATGTATGTAGGAATGGGAACAAAAGAAGTAATATTTGAATCTGTTGATCCTAAGAATCCTGCGAAATTCTATATATCTTCGTGTCCAGCTCATACAACTTATCCAACGTATTATATTGATTTTGAAAAAGCAAATCATCGCCCTTGTGGAGATTCTAAAACATTAAATAAAAGAGTGATTAATCAATATATACACCCTGATGTATGTAAGAGCTGTCAGTTGGCTATGGGTATGACTGAACTTGCAGAAGGATCTGGTTGGAATACAATGCCTTCACATACCCATGAAAGACGTATGGAGGTATATTTCTATTTTAATATCCCTACAGACAATGTTGTTTTTCATATGATGGGACAACCTCAAGAAACACGACATATTGTTATGCAAAATGAACAGTTGGTCATTTCTCCAAGCTGGAGTATTCATTCTGGTATTGGAACATCCAATTATGCATTTATTTGGGCAATGTGTGGAGAAAACCAAGAATTTGATGATATGGATAATATCAAAACAACAGATTTAAGATAATAGAAAAGGAGAAATAAAATATGAAAATGAATGATTTTAGATTAGATGGTAAGATTGCTTTAGTTACAGGAGCTTCTTACGGTATTGGATTTGCGATTGCTTCTGGACTTGCTGAGGCAGGGGCTAAAATCGTATTTAATGACATTAATCAGGATTTAGTGAACAAAGGAATCGCTGCTTATAAAGAAGCTGGAATTGAAGCACATGGTTATGTTTGTGATGTAACAAATGAAGATCAAGTAAATGAAATGGTAGCTACAATTGAAAAAGAAGTAGGAGTAATAGATATCTTAGTGAATAATGCAGGTATTATTAAACGTATTCCTATGATTGAAATGACTGCCGCTCAGTTCCGCCAGGTAATAGATATTGACTTAAATGGACCATTTATTATGGCAAAGGCCGTTATTCCATCAATGATAAAAAAAGGCCATGGAAAGATTATTAATATCTGTTCTATGATGTCTGAATTGGGTCGTGAAACTGTATCTGCTTATGCAGCTGCAAAGGGTGGTTTAAAGATGTTAACTCGCAATATTTGTTCTGAATATGGTGAATTCAACATTCAATGTAATGGTATTGGACCAGGTTATATTGCAACTCCACAAACTGCACCTTTACGTGAAATTCAGCCTGATGGATCACGTCATCCTTTTGATCAATTCATTATTGCAAAAACACCAGCTGGACGTTGGTTAGAAGCAGAGGAATTGGCAGGACCAGCTGTTTTCTTGGCATCAGATGCTTCTAATGCAGTGAATGGACATATTTTATATGTTGATGGTGGTATTTTAGCTTATATTGGTAAGCAACCTAAATAATTTCTTGCAATTAAAATTCAGCAACTGTATAATTTACATAGTAAATTGTAGGTAAACTAAAGATAAAAAAATTAGACATGAGATTAAATCATGTCTTTTTTTATGGATGAACTCAAACTACTTGTAGTCTAGTAAGATTTGGATATATTTTCTATTGTGTGTCTTATGTTTTTATGCTTATAATTATTTTACGATAATTTAATGTATAATAAATATGGCAAATAATGAAAGCAATATTAGTCAACTTAACTTTGAGGAACGATTAAAGTTGGTAAAAAAAGGCAATGTAGAAGCACAATGCGATCTGGCAGCTGCTTGAAGAGGGCTTGGATGTTTAAAAAGCTTTGTAATAGTACAAAAACAATTAAAAGACTACAGAATTGCAATGATAAATCATGCAGAGATAATTGAAACAATTAAGATGATTCAGCAGCAAAATTTAGATGGTTAGAACGAGTTCTATGGGAATTTCGTTAATAGATTTTATGGATTCTGTTATTCATAAATTATGGAGGACAAATTTTAGAACCTTTAAATAACCTAATAAAATTAAATTTTTTATAGTGTGATATGTATCACACTCTTTTTTTATGCTATAATTAATTTAAATTAGGAGGAGTGAAAAAATGATTTACCATTCAAATCCAACATTATATATTGTAGGAGATTCTACACTATCAAGTTTTAATGATCCATACTTTTATCCAAGATATGGATATGGGACACAGTTAAATAAATATTTTGATTCAACAATAACAATCGTTAACTTGGCATTATCTGGTAGAAGTTCAAAAAGTTTTATCCAAGAGGATAACTATAAAAAATTAAGGGAATCTTTTAAAAAAGGAGATTATCTTTTGATTGGATTTGGTCATAATGATCAAAAAAGTGATGATAAAAATCGATTTACTGATGCAAGAAAACCAGTCAACGATAGTGAATCATTTCAATATTTTTTGTATGAATATTATATTAAATTTGTTTTAGAAAAAGAGGGGTCACCAATTCTTTGTACACCAATTGTTCGTGTAGATGCAAAAAATTGTTATTCTAAAAACAATTCACATATTACTGAAACAGGAGATTATGCGCAAGCAATAATTGATTTAGGAAAAGAAAAGAATATCACAGTTTTAAATTTAAGAGATCTTACCAAAAGTAAATATCAACAAATTGGTTTTGATGAAGCTAGAAATTATCATGCAGTTATAGCGGGAAAATTTAATGATCAAAAAGATATTATTCCAAACTTTCTAACATTAGATCCAACACATTTAAATATTTATGGTGCTCGTTATGTTGCATATCTAGTAGCCAAAAGTTTAATGAGTACAAACTGCTCTTTAAAAAAATATCTATTAGATACTATTATTGAACCTAAAAAAGAGGATATTTTATTTTCTAATCCTAATTATCAAATAAAGGAATATAAGTCTCCAAATCTTTTGAAATATCAACCAACATCCAACTTTAAGACATGGACGGATGGATGGTATGGAACTGCGTTTGGAGATTGTGGAGGAATTCCAAATCTTCTTGAAAATGGATATGTAGCAAAAGAAGTGCAGAATAACACATTTTTGGTTGGACAGCATGCTGATTCTATAAAAGGTAAAATCAGCTTTTCTTGTGATGGTATAGCCTTTCTTTTTAAGCAAATTGATGTACGCTTTAATTTTGAGGTTTCTGTGAAAGCTAAAGTTATTCATACTGAGAATACCAAACAAGCAGGATTTGGATTAATGCTTAGAGATGATTGTTATCTTGAACAAAAACAGCCTACTGAAATTGTAGCAAGTAATTATTTGGCAGCAGGCTTTTTATGTAAAGAAACAGCAATGTCTATTCTTTTTAAAAAAGAAGGAGCAGAAATAGAGGAACCAAATTTGGTAGAAGACTACTATAAGGAAAATGAAGAATGTGAACTTAAAATTATTCGTCTTGGCCAGTCTATTACAATTTCTGTAGAATATCAAAACAAATCATATTCTAAGACTTATTTTGATTTTGATTTACTTGCGGTAGATCAAAATTATATGTATGTAGGGATGTTTGCTACACGTGGTACGATTGTAGAATTTAAAGATCTTAACTTTATAGAAACTGGAGAGTCTCAAGGAGCATAACCTTAAACAAAATTAATTATTGTTGATACTATCAAGTCTTATATATTCTACAGATGATTGAGAAAGCTTGATAAGTTTTATCATAAAACTTGTGGAGGGAATTTATGAACAAAACTAGTTTGCAACGGGTTTATGGGATGTTTTTTAGTTTATTTATAATTGTTGGTTTAGGTTTGTTGATTTTTGGATTTGTTAAACTTACCATTTATAAATTAGCTAAAGAAATTGATGCGACAGTAATTTCCACAGATTGCAATTATGAAAAAAGAAAAATGAAAGTATTATTTGAGTTTGAATCAAATGGTAAATATTTTACAACAAGTGAGTATTTTGATATCAAATATGAAAATGGGCAATTACTATATTATGAAGGCTTACAAACAAAAATACATATAAGCAATAATAATCAAATTGTCACTTATGGCAAAAAAGAAATCATTGTTTCTATTGGGGGAGGACTATTTTTTTTGTCTGGTATTATTTTTTTATATTATTTCATCCTTCGAAAGCGTAATTTATTTGATATAGCATATGATTATGAAAAGGCAATGGTTAATCCTAATGATATAAGTGATGATACAGCAAAAATAGAAGCATTGGCAGATGAAATGAGTAAATTGCCTACCTATCATGTAAAGCGTATGGTTTGTGAAACAAAAATATGGAAAAATCGTTTATCAAACAGATTAAGAAGTTATACTATTGCTGAAAATATTATCTTCAGCTTGATATTATTAGAATTAATTGTGTTATTTTGGACTGTATTTCAGTTAGGTGTGTTTGGTATATTTTTTGGACTTTTCACTTTTGCATTTGGCGGTTTACTGCTAAAATCCTTATATGGCATATATATTAAATTTTTAGTTAAACTTGGTAGATTTAGTGAAAAGAAAATTGCAATCGTTAATCTTTGTGTATTTGAATCTGAAGGAAGCTTTCAAACAGGTAATTTATCTTGCAATCATATTGTTTTTAAAAAGTTTCGTGTTGTGGCAACAATAGAGAAGAAACGCTCTATAGGTTACGTTTATGGAAATGTTGCACCACCTGCAAATTGTGTTTTGAAAGTCTTGGTTCGTCCACACAAATTAGGTAGATTTATTGTAGATAATACTTAAAAATTTTTTTATACTAAAATGTTATTTTTCTATGTCTTTTTCTTTAAATAATATTTTTGAGTGAAATAATTCAGTTAAAAATAAATTTAAATCATTTTTAAATTCTTCAATATGTTTCATTTTATCTCTTTCAATCCAGTCATAAATCATTTTATTTGTTCCACCTATTAAAAAAGATAAGATATGATCTTTATTATATTTAAATTGAAGATATGGATCTAGATTTTGATTGATTTCTTCTAAAAATTGATAAGAAGTAGTTTCAATGATATAATTCAGTATTGAATTCTCTTGATTTCTAAATTTTTTGATGAGATTTTTATATTCAAATATTTCATCAATGACTCGTTTGAAAATAATTTTTGTGACATATAAAAAAGCATCAATTGAATTTAAATTATTGAAAGATACTTTAGAAATGCTTTGCATAATTTTAACTTTAAAATCTTCTAAACATTTTTGAAACAAATCGTATTTATCTTGATAATGAGAATAAAAAGTAACTCGGTTAACCTGTGCCTTTAAACATATTTTTGTAACATTAATTTTTTCAAATGTTTCTTGTTCTAATAATTCAAGTAAGGCTTTTTTAAGTTTATTTTTTGTTTTTATAATGCGGAAGTCCTCTTTCATATTATCCCTCTTTTCATAGTATTAAATAAGTAGTATGAGATATTATAACACATGTAAATTATTTTATATAGAATTATTTTAAAAAAAATGAAATAGCTAGTGGAAAACCCTTTCATTTTTTTGTATAATAGATACAAAGGAGAACTATAATTATGAATTATTTAGAAAAAGCAGATCTATGGAAGAAGAATAAAGATTTGGATCCTTCACTAAGAAAAGAATTAGATGAAATGGATGATAAAGCATTACAAGAGGCTTTTACAACTGATTTGGAGTTTGGTACAGGAGGTTTACGTGGTATATTGGGTGCTGGAACAAATCGTATGAATATTTATATTGTTTCAAAGGCCACTTTAGGATTTGGTAGATATCTTTCTCAATTCAAGCATGCATTTAAGCGTGGAGTAGCAATTTCGCATGATAACCGTCATCAGTCAAAAGAGTTTGCGAGAATTTCTGCAGAGGTATTATCAACTTTAGGTTTTCATGTTTATCTATTTGAGGATTTAAGACCAACACCTGAACTTTCTTATGCAGTGCGTTACTTTGGGTGTGTGGGTGGTATAATGATTACAGCCTCTCATAATCCTAAGGAATACAACGGTTATAAAATATATGATGAAAGTGGATGCCAGTTAGTTCCAAAGGATGCTGATCAGGTGATTGCAGAGATTAATAAAATAGAAGATTATTTTTCTATTGATCATTCTAAGCATCATAATAAGATTCAATACATTGGACAAAAGGTAGATAATGCGTATATAAAAGAAGTTAAGAAAATTATATTACGTCCAAATTTAAAAAAGAATTTTAAATTAGTTTATACACCATTACATGGTACTGGTCAAGTATTTGCTGCAGATGTATTAAAGAGTGTTGGATATGATGTATATCCTCTTGCTTGTCAAATGACAAATGATCCAGACTTTTCTGGTGTAAAAACTTCTAATCCTGAAAATAAGGAAGCATATGATGAGGCAATTGCTTATGCAAAAGAGATTGGTGCTCCAATTGTTCTTGCTACAGATCCAGATGCTGATCGTTTGGGAATTGCTGTGGAACACAATGGTGAATATGTTTTATTTACAGGAAACCAAACTGCTTCATTGGTATTAGATTATATTTTAAAGACAAGAAAAGAAATGTCTACTTTACCAGAAGATGGTTATGTATTTACAACGAATGTATCTTCAACATTACCTGTTGCTATTGCAGAAAAATATGGAATGAAAGTAGAAATAACGTTAACGGGCTTTAAATTTATTGGTGAGAAAGCAAGAGAAATGGAAAATGGTAAAGGTACTTATGTTTTTGGATTTGAAGAATCTTATGGTTGTCTAGTTTCAGATTGTGTAAGAGATAAGGATTCTATTCAAGCAATTTTAATGCTTTGTGAAACAGCAGCTTACTATTATGAAAAGAATATGGATTTAGTGGATGCCTTAAATGCAGTTTATGAAGAATATGGCTATTATAAAGAAGGAATCACCAATATTGGATTAAAGGGTTTAGAGGGAGCAGCTAAAATCAAACGGATTATGGAATATTTTAGAACAACAGATATTTCCTTAAATCATTTTAAAATATTTGCTAAGGATGATGTTAAACTTAGCGTACATACTGATTTTATTTCAAAAGAACAATCTCAAATTCAATTACCATCTAGCAATGTTATTAAATATTATTTAAACGACAATATGTGGTTTGTTTTAAGACCATCTGGAACAGAACCTAAATTAAAGGTTTATTATGGAGTGGTTGGAGATAGTCATGAAAGTGCTAATGCTAAATTAGAGGAATTAACTAAAGAAGTGCTTTCTATTGTTGAAAAAGTTGAATAAAAGTAAAATGGGCAATAATTTTGACCATTTTTAAAAGAAGAAAATGAGCATTTTTTGATAAGCAAAAGGTGGCTAAAAAGAAATTTTTAGCTACCTTTTTTTTCTACAATTTTTTATAGAAGGATGCTATATACTTATGCCATGAAATATATAGAGCTAATTGTTTTAGTCAATGTTTTAATTCATTTGTGCTTTGTAAAAATAGCATATTTTATTTTGAGGGTTAAGCCTTCAACTATTGCAATTTGTATTTCATGTCTTTTAGATGGAATCTATATGATATTATATGTATTTATTCCTTATCAAATTGAGCCATATCGATACTTATGTATTCTTGTATTATCGTTATCTCCTTTTATAACTAAAAGACCAACCAAAGCATTATTTTTGTGTTTTATATATTTAATGCTTAATTTTACATTAGGAGGGAGTGCAGGGATTTTACATAAGATTATGAATCATTATGTTGTTGTATTTATATGTTTAGGAGGTATACTGCTTATTTTTACTTGCTATGCCATTTATAAAAAATTTCATTTTAGACCTGATGTTTTAGAATATGAGGTTTGTATTGAAGATGATAATCGAACATTATATTTAAGTGGTTTTTGTGACACTGGTAATTTTTTGACTACAGAAGATAATATTCCAATTGTTTTTTTAAAACGAAATCTTCAAATAGGGCATTATTACAAAACCATCACAATTCATAGTTTAAGTACAAATAAAAAATTGCCAATATTTGCGGTAAAAAGCTTTAAGATTAAAATAAAAAACAAATATGTAAAAAAGGATGTCTATTTAGCTTATGGCGACATTGCATTTAATGTAATGTTTGGTTCTAATTTATTAGGAGGATAGAAATGATATTGTTTAAGCTTTTATCAAAGCTTTTTAAAAAAGATGATGTTTGTTATTTATATAATCAGATGTGCTTACCAGAACCGTTAAATGAAGAAGAGGAACGGTTATATGTTGAAAGAATGTTAAATCATGATTTAGAAGCAAGAAATGTTTTGATTGAGCATAATATGCGTTTGGTTGTATTTATAGCCAAAAGATTTGAATCTCCTAAGGTTTTACTAGAGGATTTGATATCTATTGGGTCTATGGGATTAATCAAAGGGGTAGAAACGTTTAAGTTAGATAAAAATATCAAACTTGCAACCTATGCTTCAAGATGTATTGAAAATGAAATTTTAATGTTTCTTAGAAAAATTAGTAAACAAAAAAATGAAGTTTCATTAGATGAAGCTTTGAATGTAGATGGGGATGGAAATGAGCTTTTGTTAGCTGATGTCATTCCAACCAATCAAACATTAGCTATTGATGAGGCGATTTCTAATGAAAAACAGAGATTGATGTATGAAGCAGTAGAAAAGCTTTCAGCTAGAGAACGAGAAATTATAACATTACGATTTGGGCTTTATAAAACAGAAGAACTAACGCAAAAAGAGGTTGCAGATAAATTAGGAATTTCACAAAGCTATATTTCTCGATTAGAGAAAAAAATCATTGATAAATTGAAAAATGAAATGGAGAAAAAATTAACAATAGTTTCTAAATAATGAATAGATTCCGTAGAAGTCTTCCATATTAAATATGAAAGGAAGATTTTATGCACAAGGTTGAGATTACTGGAGTAGACACCTCTAAGCTTAAGACTCTATCAAATGAGGAACAGCAACAGCTTTTATTACAAATTAAAGATGGAGATATGAAAGCTAGAGAAAAAATGATTCAGGGGAATTTAAAGTTAGTATTGTCAGTTCTCAAGAGGTTTAATGATAGGAAAGAAAGTCTTGATGACTTATTTCAAGTTGGATGTATAGGTCTTATGAAGGCCATTGATAATTTTGATTTATCGCATAATGTCAGGTTTTCGACCTATGCGTGTCCTATGATTATCGGTGAAGTAAGGAGACATCTACGGGATAATGGTTCCATTCGTGTTTCTAGAAGCTATAAGGATATTGCGTATAAAGCAATCAATTATAAAGATAAATTTTTATTAGAACATCATAGAGAACCTTCTATTAATGAAATAGCTGAGTTTTTAAATGTAGATAGTGTAGATGTTATTTTGGCACTTGAAGCAATTCAGGATACGATTAGTATGTCTACTCCAATATATGATAATGGAGGAGATGTAATTGAATTAGAGGACCAAATTGGTGGGTCAGATTATATTACTGAAAACTGGTTAAGAAATAATATGATTAAGGAAGCATTTTCCAAATTATCAAAAAGAGAACAAGCAATCATATATGATCGATATTACTTAGACAAAACGCAGATGGAAATTGCTTTAGAATTAGATATTTCACAGGCGCAAGTGTCAAGGTTAGAAAAAAATGCTTTAAAAATTATGTATGATTCTATGAGATAAGGCTAAAAAATTAGCCTTTATTTTTATGCTTAATTGTGGTATGATATAACAAGAGGTGAAAACGATGAATATATGGCATGATATGGATAATGATCGTATTAAGAAAGATAATTTTATTGCTTGTATAGAGATTCCTAAGGGAAGTAAGAAAAAGTATGAATTAGATAAGGAAACTGGATTAATTATTTTAGATCGTATTTTGTATACTTCAACACATTATCCAGCGAATTATGGGTTTATTCCAAGAACTTATTCTCAAGATAAAGATCCATTAGATGTATTGGTTTTATGTAATGAATCTTTTGATCCATTGGTTTTAGTAAAATGCTATCCTATTGGAGTAGTAAAGATGATTGATGAAAAAGAAGACGATGAGAAGATTATAGCAGTTTGTCAAAATGACCCTTCTATGAATGGCTATAAGGATATTAGTGAGCTACCAAAGCATTACTTTGATGAGATATGTCATTTCTTTAATGTATACAAAACATTAGAAAATAAAGAAACTGTTGTCATGGAAGTGGCAGGCAGAGAAGAAGCTGAAAAAACAATTGATGATGCAATCAAGGCTTATAATAATTTGTATATTAAGTAGTAAGGAGATTTGAATTATGGCTTTAACAGCAGGGATTGTTGGGTTACCAAATGTAGGTAAGTCAACTTTGTTTAACGCAATTACTAAGGCTGGCGCTTTAGCAGCAAACTATCCTTTTGCAACCATTGAACCAAATGTTGGTATGGTGGAAGTTCCAGATGAAAGATTAGAAGTTTTAACTAAAATGTATAATCCCAAAAAGTCCACGCATGCTGTTTGTGAATTCACAGATATAGCAGGATTGGTAAAAGGAGCTTCTAAAGGCGAAGGTTTAGGAAACCAGTTTTTAGGAAATATTAGAAATTGTGATGCCATTCTTGAAGTGGTAAGATGTTTTGAAGATGGAAATGTTACTCATGTAGAGGGGAATGTAGATCCAGTAAGAGATGCAGAAATCATTAATCTAGAATTGATTTTATCTGATTTGGAAACTATTGAAAAAAGAATTGTTAAAATAGAAAAGAAGGCTCAGTCTAAGGTGGATGATGCACCTTTTGAATTTGAATTGCTAAAAAAGATAAAAAGTGTTTTAGAACAAGAATTGCCAGTAAGAAGTTTAGAATTTACAGATGCAGAAATTCTATATTTAAAGAATTATGGATTGTTAACTGCTAAGCCTTTTATGCTAGTTGCAAATGTTGCTGAAGCATACATTAAAACTTATGAAGAAGATTTAAATTATAAAAAATTAAAAGAATATGCTTTGAAAACAAAATCTAAAATTATTGCAATTTCTGCTGAGATTGAATCTGAGTTAGCTGTTTTAGATGAGGAAGATAAACAGATGTTTTTAGCAGATTTAGAAATAGAAGAACCAGGATTAAATCGCCTTGTACAAGCAACCTACGATTTGTTAGGATATGCCACTTACTTTACTACAGGTCCAGATGAGTGTCGTGCTTGGACTTTTAAAAAAGGAATGCTTGCTCCTGAATGTGCAGGAATTATTCATTCTGATTTTCAAAGAGGATTTATTCGTGCAGAAACTGTAGCATATACAGATTTAATAAAAAGTGGTTCTATGTTAAAGGCAAAAGAAGCAGGACTAGTAAGGCAAGAAGGTAAGGATTACATTGTACAAGATGGTGATGTAATGTTGTTTAAATTCAATGTATAAAAAAAAGCTCAAAATGAGCTTTTTTTATTTGTTAATTCCACCTTCTGTAGGAAGAATAACTGCTGTATCACTATCAGATCTTAAAGTACTTGTTTCAACTAATCTTGTCCAATTTTCCTCATCATTATATTTCCATTCCACATGGGCTTTGTCAGAAGATATTTGTACTTCAACAGTTAAGAAATCTGTAATCTTTTTTATTTCTCTCCATCCATTATTTCCATAACGATATTGAATTGAACCATTAATTGGATTGACTTTTACTTCTGGAGTAACTCCTTCAATATAGTCTTTTGATTCTGAGTTTAATGTGGTTAGTTCATTCCATGTTTGATTAGAAGTACGTTTCCATTCAACTTTGCCATCATTATAACGAACTTCCATATCTAGGGAATTTAAAGTAGCAATCGTTCGCCAAGCAGTGTTAGCATCTGTATCGTTTTTCCATTTAATTGCCCCACTTTCTACTGTTACCATTGGTGCTTTGTCTGCTGCAACACCACTTAAATCTGCAACGTCTACTAATTTTTTCCATTCATTATCATTTTCTGTTTTATATTTCCAAGAAATTTCAGTTTCTGTAGATTTAACATCTACAGGTCTTAAGTCTGTTGTAGATGTGATATTTCTCCAATAAGAACTAGAATTAGAATCTCCTTCAAATTGCCACTGAATATAACCATTATTTACTCTAACCTTTTTATCTCTAGTATCATCAATGGTAATCTTTCCAATCATATAATCATCATAATCATATTCTAAAACATATCTTTTGGTTGTATTTGTACCATTTACTGTAGTGGTATAAGTTAAATAAACATAGGCTGTTAATTCTTTTAATTTAATGAAAGGAAGTTTCCCTTTTACAGGTAAATTTGGGACATTCGAAATACTATAGGTTGCATAATAAGAAGAACTACCTAAAGCGGTCTTAGCACTATTTGCAACTCTTCTAGAACGAGATGAAGAGTAAATATCTGTCTTCACCCAATTGCTGCATAAACCAACTTTAACAGAAATTTCACTTTTATTTCCAATGATATTTTTTGTATTTTCATTTTCATAAGCAAATGATTTGAATTCAACAGTTCCACCATCATTATATTTTGTACAATAGAATAAGAAATTAAAATCCTTTATTGTATTTTTGTTTCCATAAATTATATCTGATTTTTTGACATCCTTTAAATCAGAAGCAAATGGAGTGACTTTGTTATCATTGTAAGTTTTGATATAAATTGTTGGAATCGCAATGATAAAGAATAATAATATAGGTGTAAAGATTAAGATTAATAAAGTTAAGAGATTCATTCTGAATTTAGGTAAATGAAATTTTCGTTTTACTTTTTTTTCTTTTTCCACCTGAACCTTATCTTCGTTTTCTATAGAAGAGTCTAAATGAATGACATTTTTATTTGTATTTTGTTTTTTATTTTTTTTTCTTTTTTGCATTTTTATAATTCACCTCATACATTTCTTTTATTATATCAAATAATTATTTAGATTTCACTATTAATTATGATATTTTTTTCAAAAAATAATACCATATTTTCCATATTTCGCAATTAAAAGGTATTTTTGATTGACTAAGAGATGGAAAATGGGTATAATAAAATTATGATTTCAAATGAAATTTAATAATTACAACAAGGGGGAAAATCGTATTATGACTATACTCGGAAGCGTGAGTAATGTAGTTTGGATTTCTCTTATTGTTTTGTGTTTAGTCTTCGGATTAATCATCGGTATTGTTGCTGGATACTTTGTTCGAGTAAAGACGCATGAAAAATCATTTACTAAGACAAAGGAAGAAGCTGAAAAAATTATTGCAATAGCAGAAGAAGAAGCAGAGAAGAAGAAAAAAGAAACTCTTCATGATGTTAAAGCTGAAATTGCAGAATTAAAAAGTGAAGCAGATAGAGACATTAAAGAAAGAAAAAGTGTTGTTGTTGAATTAGAGAATAAATTAAATCAACGTGAGGATACTTTAGATCGCCGTTCTATAAATTTAGACCGTCGTGAAGAAATGTTAAATGCTAAAGAAAATAAGATTGATGAAAAGAAAATTGAATTAGAACAACAAAATAATAAGGTAGAAGCCATTTTGAAGCAGCAAGAACAAAAGTTAATTGAAATTGCTAGTCTTACAAAAGAAGAGGCAAAGACAATTATCATGAATCGTGTTCGTGAAGAGATGAGTGTTGAGGTTGCAACCTACATCAAGGAAGAGGAAGAAAAGGCTCGTTTGGAAGTTAAATCTAAAGCAAAAAATGTTTTAGCTTTAGCAATTCAAAAGTATGCTGGAGAAACAGCAGGAGAAACGACAGTTTCTACAGTTTCTTTACCAGTTGATGAGATGAAAGGACGTATTATTGGTCGTGAAGGACGTAATATAAGAACTTTAGAATCTCTAACTGGAGTGGATTTGATTATTGATGATACTCCAGAAGCAGTCGTATTGTCTGGCTTTGATCCTGTTAGAAGAGAGATTGCAAAGCGTTCTTTAGAAATTTTAGTAAGTGATGGTAGAATTCATCCTGCTCGAATTGAAGAAGTTGTGGAGCGTTGTCGTGGAGAAGTTGAGATGGCCATTAGAGAAAAGGGTGAGGAGGCTGTTTTCAAAACAGGAATTGGTAAGATTCATCCTGATTTAGTTCGTTTGATTGGCCGTTTGAATTTCCGTACAAGTTATGGACAAAATGTTTTAAATCACTCTATAGAAACTGCTATGATTGCTGGTAAGTTGGCAAGCGAGATTGGAGAAAATGAGATTATTGCTCGTAGAGCTGGTCTTTTACATGACATTGGTAAGGCTGTTGATCATGAGATAGAAGGATCTCATGTGGATATTGGAGTAGAACTTGCGAAAAAGTATCATGAACCTAAAGAGGTCATTGATGCTATTGCATCTCATCATGAAGATGTTGCTCCAAAATCAATTATTGCAGTATTGGTTGCAGCTGCGGATGCACTTTCTTCTGCAAGACCTGGAGCTAGAAGTGATTCTGTAGAAAATTATGCTAAGCGATTAGAAAGTCTTGAAGCAATTTCTAATGGAGTTAAGGGAGTATCTTCTTCCTTTGCAATTCAAGCAGGTCGTGAGGTTAGAGTAATTGTTAATCCAGAAGAGGTGGATGATTTATCTACTATTTCGATTGCAAGACAAATTAAGGAAGAAATTGAGAATAAACTTTCTTATCCTGGTACAATTAAAGTAACAGTTATTAGAGAAACACGTGCAGTTGATGTTGCAAAATAATTTAGAATGGGGATGATTTTAATCATCCTTATTTTTTAAAAGGTGGGTATATAATGAGAATTCTTTATTTAGGAGACATTGTAGGAG
>JAIDKZ010000105.1 GCA_029051735.1 Anaeroplasmataceae bacterium
ATCTTCAATATATACATCATTCTCATTCAATAACGAAACCTCTACAAATCCTAAAGGCTTTTTCTTTTTTAAAACAATATAAACCATTTCCAAATCTAAATCCGTTTTAGCGTTCAATTTCTTTAATATTTTAAAATATTTTTTATCATATTTTATAAGCAAGATATCTTCTTTGATTTTTTTTATATTAGATAAAAAAGAATTATATGACATTAAGTAACTTGACATCTCAATAGAAGCAGAATGATTTTCTAAAACATTTTTTAAAATCTCATCTTTTTTATAAAAATAAGAAACTAAAGTATAACCTTGAAATCTATTTTTAAAGAAGTTGAACAAATCATAAAATATTTCACTTTTATTACAAAAAAAATCATCTAAAGAAATAGTATTCTCCTGTATTCCTCCAATAAAAACTCCATTGACTTCTCCGTTGAGATAAGACTCATAAACATAAGAATTTTTATCTTCTTTTGCATAAGCAAGCATTTCATAAACGTCATCTTTTTCTACTTGTTTTTCATGTAATTCTTCTATTATGTAATGATAGACAAATTCAGTAGTAAATTTTAAATCTTGTACTTCTTGTATCATCCTTTATCTCCTTTTAATTACACGCATTTTAGCACTATGTGCTCGGTTATTTTCTTCTATTTCTATCTCACTAGGTAAAATTGGTTTTTTAGTAATCAATTCAAAAGCCGCTTCTTCTTTCACAATAAGAGGAACTCCTTTTGGAATATCAATTGTACTTCTTTCCTTAAAAATTGTTTTACATATCCGATCTTCTAAGGAATGAAAAGTAATCACTACTGCTCTGCCATCTTGATTTAACAAATCTAATGCATCATTTAAACTATCTTCAAACACTCTTAGCTCGTCATTTACTGCAATACGTAAGGCTTGAAAAGTTTGCTTAGCAGGATGCCCTTTTTGTCTTAAAATTTTTGCAGGCAAACAAGATTTAATCACGTCAACTAATTCTAAGGTGGTTTCTATTGGTTTAATCTTTCTATGCTGTTCAATGGATCTTGCAATTTGTTTGGCAAAAGGCTCTTCCCCATAGCGATATAAAATACGCACAATTTCTTCATAGGAGTACTGATTGACAATATGATATGCAGAAAAGTCTTGCTCCTGATTCATACGCATATCCAGAGGAGCATCCAACCGATAAGAAAATCCTCTTTCTTGTAAATCCAATTGAAAGGAAGACACCCCTAAATCATAAAGAATACCATCAATCTTTGTTATTCCACGCTTTAACAATTCTTCTTTCAAATTGACAAAATTAGCATGAATCAATGTATAATTCGTTCCAATTTGATCAAGACGCTCTTTTGCTCGTTGAAAAGCATAGGTATCCTGATCAAAACAAAATAAATGCCCTGTTGTAAGATGAGAAAGAATTAAAGAACTATGACCACCACCGCCAGTAGTTGCATCAACATATATACCATTAGGTTTAATATCTAATAAATTTACAGCCTCTTCTAACAAAACAGTTGTGTGTGTAACCATAATCTTCACTTTCCTTTTATTCTTTTTTATTTTTTAAATCTTCCAAATAATATATATATCCAAATGTAACAGCAAGCAAAACTAGATACAGGATGTATCCATAATAATAAGGGTAAGCTAATGCTTCTTTAAAACAAATCCCAACGAAAATATAGCTAGTAAGAAAACCTAACCATATCATCATGTTTCCCACAAGTTTAAGTTTTCGTTTTGTCAAGATTCCCCAAATAATACTTAAAGAACTCAATACAATAAACGAAATTAACCAAACCTGTTCTTTTGTTAACAACAATGCAGAAAATCCTTGCATACTTTCAGTATCATCTTCTAGAACTGCTCGCTCTAAGAATGGATATGCTACATAAAAAATTGTTCCTAATGCTCCTATAACAGTAGACAAACAATTTGGTAAAGAAAACATGAATCTTTTAGATAGATGAGAATTATCTAGTTCTAATAAGTCTATCATTGTTTCATTTTTGCAAAGTGCCATCATCAGTGGAATACCTAAACAATATAAAACCACTGCTTCTCCTAATGCAATTGTCAACACATTAAACCAAAAAGCTTCTAAAGCAAACATATCAAAAGCAAAACCTAATTCTATAGATACAACAAATGCATTACTAATCACTGGAAATAAAGCAGCAATTTCTAAACGTTTTATTTTAAGCATTGGTAGAATTGCCAAAAGGGTTGCAATAGTTCCAAAAACCATATCATACCAACCAATTGGAGATGTGGTATTTGCAACAAAGCATCCAATGATAAATGCATAAGCATATTTTGGATTTAACACAACCAATAGCAACAGTGCCTCTGAAATTCTAAATTGGATTGCACCATAGGAAATTGGAGCAAGTAACCATGTAAGAGCTACATATAGTGCAGCAATAATAGCTGATTCTGCTATAAAGCGAATATTCATTTTTTTCATTTTTAATTCTCCTTGTTTTTTATTTTAGAAGATGGTTAATCAAGGAACACCTTCTACAATAAGCAATTATAACCCAAATTATTTAAATTGTAAAATAAAAAGTCATTCAATTCCTAACAAATAGAAAATAGACACCTTCAGTGTCTATTTCTATTTTCGTAATATAAACTTTTAAATATTACTCTTCTGTTTTTTCAGCCTTAGGAGCTACAACTTGTCTTCCCTTATAATAACCACAGTTTACACATACTCTATGAGATAATGTTAATTCACCACAGTTTGGACAAGTAATCATTCCAGGAACAGTTAAAGCCTGATGAGAACGACGAATTGCTTTCTTCATCTTTGAAGTTCTACGAAAAGGTACTGCCATACATCACACCTCCTATAAAAAATCCTTAAGTTTAGCAAATGCAGGATTGATTCCTTCTTCTTCATTATCTGATTCAATAGGAGCATCATCACTTTCAAAATGAACTCCATCTGCAACTACTTTCATTGGCTTAGCAATGAGAATATTTGTTAGGATTGCTTCTTTTGTATCTAATGTCTCTAGTTCGATAAGATTAGCATCCTCTATAGATTCATCTGTTGTAAATAATTCTTCTGCATTTGTTTGAACTTGATAGTATACCTCCTGCAATGTTATACTACATTCCATCACAAGATCTACTGTTATGCTAAAGTTAACCAAATATGTATCATAGCCTCTATTTTTAATTACATACGTAATGTGGGCTTTAGATGCATGAATAATATCCTCAAATCCATCTAAATCTGAAGATATGTCTAAATCCTCTGAACAAGAATATGGCATATTTAGCTTTCTTAATTGAGCCAAAGAGAGTCTCATATCAATCACCTCAGCTTTATCTATTATATTAATTTTAAGACTTAAAGTCAAGAAAAATGAAGCAGGTTACTAGAAAAGTTTCAACGTATAGGATATAATCTCTTTACTTAATCTAAAATTTCTATATTCTCCACAATTCTTTTTAAATAATTTTTAAAATTATAAATTTCTTCCTTTGTCATAATTTTTTCTAAAGGATTATTTAAGTACCCAGAAGCCTCTTTAATCTCATTAGCAAGTTTTAGTCCCATTTCTGTCAAATATATAATCTTACCTCGTTTATCACTACATCTACTATATATTTAACAAATTTCTTTTCCTCTAATCTTTGT
>JAIDKZ010000106.1 GCA_029051735.1 Anaeroplasmataceae bacterium
CAATTGGTTTAGATAATAATATATATTCTATACCAGTTAGTAAAGATGATCTTCAAATAGAAATTGAAGGTGGATATCATCCATTAGTGAAAAATTGTGTTTCTAATGACTTTTCTTTTCAAAGAGGTATTATATTGACAGGTAGTAATATGTCTGGTAAAACCACGTTTATGCGTATGCTAGGAGTTAATCAAATTTTAGCAAATGCAGGCGGACTAGTATGTGCTAAAAGGTATAGTGCACCAAAACTTGAGGTTGTAACTTCTTTGCGGGCAAATGATATGCTACAGGAAGGAATTTCTACATTTTATGCAGAAATTAACCGAATGAAAAAAATTATTTCTTTAAGTATGGAAAGAAGAACTTTAATTTTAGTAGATGAAATATTTAAAGGAACAAATGCAAAAGACCGCATTTATGCTTCCAAAGAAATTATTAAAAAACTCAATGGATTCAATTGCTTATTTTTAATCACTACACATGATTTTGAACTATGTGATGTAGATAATATTGAAAATTATCATTTTGATGAAGAATACATAGAAGATAAGATATCGTTTGATTATTGTATAAAAAAAGGCAAGTGCCAAAAGACAAATGCCATATATCTTCTTAAGATGGCTGGTGTGCTAGATAATCAATAAGAAAATCTAGTGCTCCATCCTCATTGTTCGTTTTCTTTGTATGAAAGGTACATCGTTTTTTTAACTCTTCTTCACCATTTGCCATTGCAACTTTTATTTCACAATGCTTTATAAAATCGTAATCAGATGTAGAATCACCAATGCCAATGGCTGGTGATTTTTTTAACTTTTTAATCCATGACTCCTTTGTGGATTGAGATTTTGTAATCTTTAACATGGTTTTGGTAGCATCTTTAAATAAAATTTCAATAGTTAATCCTTGAGTTGTTTTTATAAGTTCATCTAAGCCTTCGTTATATATGGCAAGCCATAAAAAAGATTTTGGTTTAGTAAATTTTTGAATTTGTTTCCAATATTGATTTGGATAAAAGAATTGCAATCGATGCTTATATGAATATATTAGCGTAATCTGATCAATTGTATAAGCAGTATAAATAAAAGGATTTTGCAAAATTAAATTTAATTGTTGTGGTAAGATGAATTCACAAAATTCTTGATTTTTATACTTCATTTTATTTTCTAAAATAGAAACAATTTGTAAATTATCATTTTTTATAATTTGATTGACTTCCAATAGTGTAGAGGTTGTTAA
>JAIDKZ010000107.1 GCA_029051735.1 Anaeroplasmataceae bacterium
TTCTTCCACTTTTATATTGATTCTAATCTTATATAAAATATGATCAATAGAATCAACGACTGTATCCTTAGCTAAGACTTTTTCTAATCGGTAATTAGCATATCCATAACGCAACAATTCTAAGGATTCTGCATTTCTTGTTGTTGGTTTATCATAACCAAAAACCACAGTTATTAATCCCATATTGTCTTGTTTCATATGAAGTGTAATACAATAACCAGAAAAAGAGGTGTATCCTGTTTTTAGTCCATCTAAGTATTTAACTCTTCCAATCATTTTATTGGTATTTACTAACCAAAAAGGTTTTTGTGTATCCTTTCGAATATAATCTTCTTTTAAATTCGTATAGTTTAGAACATCTGGATAATGATCAATTAATTCATCTGAAATCACAGCTAAATCATAAGCTGAGGTGTAATGATTCTTACTTGAAAGCCCTGTACAATCAGAAAAATGTGTATTTTTCAATCCCAATGCTTCTACCTTTTCATTCATCTTTTTTACAAATTCCTCTTCTGAACCAGCTAAATGCATAGCCATAGCAATTGCTGCATCATTTGCAGAAGCAATACAGATACACTTTAATAATTCATCCACACTAATTTCATCACCAACAGATAAAAACGCCTTTGATCCTTCAACTTTTGTTGGTTCTTCTCCAATGGTCAACATGGTTGATTTTGATATTTGATTGGATTCTAGTGCCTCATAGATTAAAAGCAATGTCATAATTTTTGTCATAGAGGCAGGTGGTAACCGACGATCTTTTTCCTTATCAAAAAGAACTGTATTGCTGCTAGTCTCAAATAATATAGCTGCATGACTTCCATTTGCCAAATTGATTTCTTGGTCAACCTCTTCTACTTTTTCTTGATTGGTTGGTTCTACTGCTTGACTTTTAATACTAAACATTCCTAAAATTGTGAATATAAATAATGCTATCAAAATTTTTTTCATATGCTTCACCTAATAGATTTTATGAAAAAAGATAAAAAAGTAGAACTAGAAGAAAAAAACTAAAAAGTTTATGTTCTTCTTAGTTTTTAGATAGTTTCTTTTTAATTTTCGTTTTATGTTTAGCAAGCCCATAAAAAAATACTTCCATTTCTTTTAAAGAGTTAAAGCCATCCTTCTTACATATAAATACTTCTGTGGGACTTAGCATAAACAATATTTTATCATCATATTCAATAATTTTCTTTAAACTTGTATATGGCAAATCTAGTTTTGTAATTTTTTGATTAATATTAATATTTAACAAAAAACTTTCTTCTTTAAATATGAAAGAATTAAATACACCATTTGCTTCTATTTCAGCATTCTTTTTTCTTACCATCTTAGGAGTTCTAAGAATGGTCGTTACGTTCATTGCAACAAATAAAATAGCTACAATTATAAAAATAAATCCAATGACCATTGTATCTGTTGCATTCTTGTTGAATGCTGATACAGATACAATTACAATTCCAAAAATAAAAACCAACATAAAAAATATATATCTAGAATAATAATTCTTCCGAGTTATTTGAATTAAAGAGTCATAGGCTTCCTTAGCAGATAGCTTTGTTTCATTTCTTACAACCATGCTTTTACCTCCTTACATTATTCAAATTATAGCATATTTCAAGAAAAGATAGCAAGATAATATTTTCCTTATAAAAGAAAAAAACTTTCTCTATTTAAATTAGAAAAAGCAATCCAAATACTGGTGCTCACTGCCAGAATCGAACTAGCCTTTTATCCTTACCATGGATACGTTCTACCGATGAACTAAGCAAGCATATTGGCAGCAGTTATAGGGATCGAACCTATGAATGACGGGGTCAGAGTCCGTTGCCTTACCGCTTGGCTAAACTGCTGTATTTTTACCATATTGAATTTTATCATAATTTTGTTTTAATGTAAAGTTGTTTTATTATTTAAAAATGGAAAAGAAAAAAAGACCACTTTCAAATGGTCTTTTACGCCCTCGCATTATTAAAAGTTGTATTAATTTGATTGATATAATTTCGTTCAAAACAAGGCAAAATATCTCCTCGATATTTTTTTATAGAACCATCTGGAAGTAAAATATTTTCTTCTTCCTTATAGTATTTACCAAACGCAATACCAATAGCCATATCATATATTTTCCAGTACAAACTAGAATCATATGCATCTATTTTAGAAGTTCTTTCTGATTTAAATTGTGCTTCATCTTCTAATGTAAAAGACACATCCTTTAAACTGCGAATATCTTGATATATATCCTTATAAGGTGTATTATAACTCACATAATATGTATTTGCAAAACCAGGGTCAACTTGATTTTCTCCTTCAGATCTTCCAATCATAAAATCAATAAATTGATGTGCTAAATCTTTATGTGAGGCGTCCTTAGGAATTACAAAATTATCACAAAAGGCTACTGTATCTTCAGGAATAAAAATATCAAAACCAATCTGATATTTTTCTTTATAAATTCTTTCCTTTCCTGTTAATATTTCAACCATAGAATTGATATCTTCTATCTTAACATCTCCTGCTAAATAGGCATCCAGTACAACATTTGCAGTGTTTTCTGAATAATAATATAAGAAATCACCAGTCCACATAAAACCTAAGTCTTTGTTTTTAGCAACAATATCCTTTTTGATATCATCTGTTCCCCAAGCATCAAAATTCATTTTTTTCACTAAATTATAAATTTGGTTCAATTCTTTTTTTTCTAAAGGTTCATCCGTCTGAATTCCTAAATATCTGCAAGCAGCATAATAAGCATGTAAATGAGAATCATACATAGCAACTCTTGTTCCAGCTGGTAAAGAACTTCTATCAAATAGTGAACTCCACTGATTTTCAGATGCTGTCACAGCCTTCTCTAAACCATCTTTTAGTGTAGAATACATAATTCCCCATGTTCCCCATAAATATGGTACATAATAACTAGATACTCCTGAAGCCTTTTGTTCTAGGGTATCTGCAATACCAACAACACCCGTCATCAAATTGTCTTTAGAAAAATTCTTTAATTTTGTAAAGTCAATTTTTGAAAGCATATTGTTCTTATACATTTTTTCTACCATATAATCTGATGGTACAACTACATCATATGAAGTTGTTCCACCTCTAACCTTAGAATAAAAGATTTCATTTGATTCTCCTAAATCCATATAAACTTCACATTGATAAAGAGATTCAATTTACTCTATCATTTCTTCATCTACATACTCTCCCCAATTTAAAAATAAAAGTACATTTCGTTTAGAACAGGAATTTAGCAACAACACAATTAAGCTCAAAAGAAATAAAATACTAATTTTTTTTCGCATGTGGTTTTCTTCCTTTCTTAAAAATAGCATAAAGGATGATCAAAATCATAGAGACAACTGTAAGAGCTGTGGAAAAAGCATATACTCCAGGGAACAAAGACTTTCTTCCAATAGAGGAATAAATCCATATAGAAAGTGTATTAAATCCATTTCCCGTTGTAAAATAACCAACCACAAAATCCTCAAAGCTTATGGTAAATGCTAAAATTACACCTGAAAATATACCGCCTTTAATGGCAGGAATAATAACACGAATTACAGAATGAAAAGGACGAATACCCAAATCCATACTCGCATCCATAAGGTTAGGATCAATTTCCTTCATTTTTGGTAATACAGATAATATTATATATGGAAAAATAAAGAAAATATGAGCAATTAAAATCGTCCAAAAACCAAAAATCTGACGATGAATAGGTAGCAATAAAGAAAATATTAACATTAAAGAAACACCAGTAACAATATCAGCATTTAATAATGGAATATTATTTAAAAGCATAATTCTGCTTTTAATTTTAGGTGGCAAATAAAATATACCTATTGCAATAAAGGTTCCTAATACTGCTGCAATGAGTGTAGCAAATATGGAAACTAAAAAAGTGTTTTTTATTGAATTTGAAAGAGACCGTTTACTAAACATTTGCAAATAATTATCCAATGTAAATCCTTGAAATTCCGTTGTAGAAGCACTGGAATTAAAGGACTGAATTGCAATTACTATTACAGCAATATAGAGCATAAAAACTGCAAAAACAATCAAAAGTATCTTAACGATTTTCCATACGATATTTAATATTTTATAATTCTTATATCCATATTCTTCTAAAGTAGCCTTTGGATAAAGGGATTGTTCTTCTTTCATCATATTAAAGTCTCCCCTTCCTTATCTACCTTATTCACAATAAGAATAGAGCCTAAAATAATTACAAGTAAGATTATCGCAAGAACAGCTCCTTGATTATAACTCATATTGATAAAATCCTGTTCAATAATATTTCCAATCAAAAGTATTTTTCCTCCGCCTAATACTTTAGGAATTGCAAAACCAGATAAACAAGGCAATAATACCATCATAGATCCAGAAAGTACTCCCTTACTTGATAATGGAACCACTACTTTCCAAAATGTTGTCATTTTTGTTACGCCTAAATCAGAGGAAGCCTCTTCTAAGGAAGCATCTATTTTTTCTAATGAAGTATAAATTGGTAAAACAATAAAAGGCAAATAGGTAAAAGTCATACCTAACAAAATTGCAAAATCTGTTCCTATAATATTGATTCCTTGAATTCCTAATAAATCGGTTAAAATATTTTCAGGCTTAAAAATAGAAGCCAAAGCATTGATTCTAAGCAAGATATTTGTCCACATAGGTAAAACAAGTAATAAAAGAACCAAATATTTATTTTTTATTTTTGATTTATGTAAACTATAAGCAAGCAAGTAACCAAAAAAGATACAAATCAACGTAGTTAAAACACTGTATTTTAAAGAATTCCAAAACGCAATTAAAACAGATTCAGAAGCAATTGTAGTAAAATTTGTAAAAGTGAACTTCATTCCATCAAATCGAATTCCTTCAGCATCTACAAACATTAAACAAAACATAATGAGTAAAGGTAGGCAGGCAAATATGTATAGCCAAATTAAATAAGGCCTCGCAAGACGATCTAGACGATGATTACTTGCGATTCTATGCTTAGCTATACTTCTACTATGGTTTTGCATGAGCCATCTACCTTCATCAAGCATATTTCATATGGATCAACAGACAAACCTACCTTTTGTCCTGTTTTTACATCTTCATAGGTATGAACCACAAATTCCATACCATTTAAATCTACACATAATTCATAATGAACTCCCTTAAATATAGAGGAGGTTACATCACCAATCAACTTAGCTTTCTTTAATGGGACAACATCCCAATCCTCTGGACGAATCACAACATCCACAGGCTCCATATCAGCAAATTCATATCCCACACATTCAAAATCAACATCTAAGAATCGTACTAAATTCTTCTTAACATAAATTCCACTTACTATATTAGATTCGCCTATAAAGTTAGCAACAAATTTATTAATAGGCTCATTATAAATATCTTTAGGACTTCCTAATTGCTGAATGATACCATCCTTCATCACGACAATTCGATCTGACATAACCATAGCTTCTTCTTGGTCATGAGTCACAAAAATAAATGTAATTCCTAAGGTTCGCTGCATCTCCTTAAGCTCATATTGCATATTTTGACGAAGCTTTAAGTCTAATGCAGAAAGTGGTTCATCTAATAAAAGTATTTTAGGTTTTAAAATTATTGCTCTTGCAATCGCTACTCTTTGCATTTGTCCACCAGACATATTCGCAATTTTACGATCTTCAAATCCAGATAAATTGACCATCTCTAATGCATGCTTTACTGCTTCATTTAGTTTTTGTTTTAATTTCCAACGCATATCAAAGAAAGTCACTTTTTCAGCTTTCTTTCCTTCTACACCTAAAGATATTTTATCCTTTCTGATTTCTTCTTTTAAAGCCTCTAATCCGCCAAAAAATTGAATCATAAATTTTCTACCACGATTTTTAAGACCAAAAGCGACATTATTAAAAACATTTAAATGTGGAAATAAAGCATATCTTTGAAATACCGTATTTATTGGTCTAGCATAAGATGGTAAATCATTAATTACCTTTCCATTAACAATAATCTCTCCTGAATCAGGGTTTTCAAAACCACCAATCATCCTAAGTGTTGTAGTCTTACCACACCCGGAAGGACCTAAAAGAGTAACAAACTCATTTTCGTAGATTGTTAAATTGATATGATCTACGACTGTTACTGCACCATATTGTTTCACAATATCATGCAATTCGATAATTGGTTTAGCCAACGCAGTTTACCGAACTTGAAGAATAAATATTATTCTTCTCCTTTTTTTCCTTTCCCCATTATTTCTTTGGATAAAAATACCCCTTTTATCTAATTTTTTTTAGACGACATAATTATACAACAAATATATAAATTAGCAATATAAAAATTTATTTTTTTAAAAAAGATTTTCAAATTAAATCATTTATAAAAAACTAAGAGAATCTTATTCTCTCAGTTAGTTAGAAATTACACGAATTGGTGGCTCATATGAAATTTTTATTATTGGTATAAGAGTTGATATAATACAAGAGACAAAACTGATAATCAAAAGGGATATTATAGTAAATATAGTAAATCTATAGACATTAAAATCATCTATTCCTGCAATTATATTTAACAAAGTGGATTTTCCACTACCAGATTTTCCTAATATAAAGTATAAACCGTGGCTTGCAAAGCTTACATTAACATCTTTTAAAGCTACTACTGTACTCTTCTTGGTCTCATAGAATTTATCTACATTTCTTAATTCTAGCATACTAAAATACCTCCCTAAATTTTGAGTTTCAAAGTGGTTAATTTGAATATTCTATAGAATCATATAAATTACAAATAACATACGCAGTAACTTCTTTTGAAGTAAGCTGCTGATCACCCCACCACCAAGACTGATACTGCTTAACAGTCAACACAACCTTAATAACATCACCTTTTAAATACAAGGTTGCTTTATTTTTATTTACTCGATCTATATCAGAATAATATGTTGAGGAATCAACAATTTTTTTCACTGATATTGTAAATTTTTTTGTCATATTTTATCTTTTTTATTATTATAAAACAGAATAAGAAAATATATTGTCATGTTTTGTCAAGTAAATAAAAAAAGAAGAAAATTTCTTCTTTTTCTATTAATCTAATATATGATATAAAAAATATGGAGTTTGCTCTAGCCAGCTTGGCCAGTCATGTGGTTTATCATAGCCCCAGTAATCACACCAAACAGGAACATGATGACGATGAAATTCAAAATCCATAGTTCTTGTATCATTTAAGCATTCTTCTTCCCAAGAACCTTGTCCTACACATAAAATAATTCTACTTCTGCGATATAAATCTAAATACGAATGATTTTCATCCATACATCTTAAAGTATCAATAGGAGAATTCAAAAATGACAAATCATCTGCATAGTCTTTTATAAAAAATCCAGAATGATAAATACCTGAAAGTGCTAATACTGCATCAAATATATCTGGTTTACGTAAGAAAAAATTTACTGCATGGTAAGCTCCCATTGAGCACCCATAGGTTAAAATTCCACTGGCAACACCACCACCATTTCCATAAGTGTTGATTTCATATACTCGATGGACAATCTCTTGAATAATATAATTAAAGTAAGCTTCCTGAGCTTCCATACGATGACGTGGATTTTTCCAATCAGCACTCCAAGATTCCATATCTATAGAATCCACACAAAATACCTGAATTTTCCCTTCATCAATATACCAACGCATTGCTTCTATGATTCCTCTGTTTTCATAATCATAAAATCTGCCATTTTGACTTGGAAATGCAATACAAGGTTTACCAGCGTGTCCATATACCTTATATTCCATATCTCTTCCCAAGATTGTACTATATTCCTTAAAATATTCTACTTTCATATATACCTCTAATCCAAAATATATTGATTTAGAAGCATCTCTAATAATTCTTGGCGGCCAGAAACATTCTTCACTTGATCATGTTCTAAAGCATATGCACTTAATTCTTCTAAAGTCACTTTCTTTTGATGAATTTTCTTCCCGATTCCATCTTCATAAGATACATAACGTTCCTTAATATACTTTTCAAAAACCTGATCTTCTAATAGCTTTGCGGCAATTCTAAGACCTTTTGCAAAAGTATCCATACCAGCAATATAAGATAAGAAAAGATCCTCATCAGTAAAGCTTTGACGACGAACCTTAGCATCAAAGTTAAGTCCCCCAGTGCCAAGACCGCCATTTTTTAAAACTTCATACATTGCTAATGTCGCATCATAAATATTGGTTGGGAATTGATCTGTATCCCAGCCAAGCAGCATATCACCTTGATTTGCATCAATTGAACCTAATACACCATGAACTCTTGCAACATTAAGTTCATGCTGAAAAGTATGGATTGCAAGTGTAGCATGGTTGGCTTCAATATTCATTTTAAAATCTTTTTCTAGTCCATATGTTTTTAAAAATCCTAAAACGGTTTGAACATCAAAATCATACTGATGTTTTGTTGGTTCCTTTGGTTTAGGTTCTATTAATAACTGTGCATTTAAGCCACTTTTGATATTGTAATCTCTTGCAATAGTTAAAAGAGTTGCATAATGATCCAATTCCATCTTTATATCTGTATTCAATAAAGTATCATATCCTTCTCTTCCACCCCAAAATACATAGTTTTTTCCACCAAGTTTTTTAGTTGTATCCATTGCTTTTTTTATTTGAGCAGCTGCATAAGCAAAAGCATCAGCATTAGGGCTTGTCCCAGCACCTGCCAAATATCGCTTGTGGTTAAAGCAATTGGCTGTTCCCCATAAACATTGGATATTGGTTTGTTTCATTTTTTCTAAGACATAGTCTGAAATCTTATCCAATGCATCATTAGATTCTTTCAATGTTGGCATTTCAGGAGCCATATCTCTATCATGAAAACAAAAATATTCTATTCCTAATTTTTCCATGAATTCAAATCCTGCATCTACCTTTTGGTATGCCTCTTCCATTGGATCTTTTGCATCAAACGTACGCTCCATTGTATTACCACCAAACTGATCAGAACCTTTAGCACATAAAGTATGCCACCAACTCATCGCAAACTTTAAATGCTGTTTCATAGGTTTACCTAAAATCATTTCCTCTGCATTATAATATTTAAATGCCAATGGATTTTTTGAATTTGCTCCTTCATAATTAATTTTTCCAATTTTAAAATATTCTTTCATCTTTTTTTCCTCCTTATATTTTAAAAGCTTTCTTGTAAAATTCTTTTAATGACTGGTATAAATTCTGATATAAATCATATCCCTTTTGGTAGCATTCTACCCATTCTTTATCTGGTTGAACTACATCTAAAGGCTTTATTATTTTTTGTATTGCATCTTCAATGGAAGGATAAATATGATCTGCAACCATTGCTAAAATTGCAACCCCCAATGCTCCTCCCTCATCCTGCTTTATTCTTTTAATATTACAATCCAATACAGAAGCTAAAATCTTACGCCAAAGATCTCCTTTGGCACCTCCACCTGTGATATGGATATTATAGTTTGTCCTAGGCAGAAGTTCAAAACAATCCTTCAAACTATAAGAAACTCCTTCAAGCACAGAGCGAATCAAATCTTTTTGACTAGTATTCTGTCTTATTCCAATCCATGTTCCACTTGCATAAGGATCCATATGAGGAGTTCTTTCCCCATTTAGATAAGGTAAATAGATTACACCATTTGATAAGGGAGAAGCTTGTTCTGCTAATAAATTCAATTCAGAATAAGTCTTGTCTTTTATGACTTCTTCTTTTAACCATTTATAGGATAACCCACATCCATTTGTAACTCCCATGACATGATAGGTATTTGGAATTGCATGCATGAAAATCTGTAAATCTGTATGTTTAGCTTGTTCTTTTGTAACAGGAGAAAAGACAACACCTGAAGAACCTAATACAATACTTGCATCTCCAAATGAAACAATTCCATTACCAATTGCTGCAGCAGCTTGATCTCCTGCTCCACCTACAACAAAACAGTTTTCTGATAATCCTAATTCCTTTGCCAAATCCTTTTGAATATATCCAGAAATTTCATACGATTCTTTTAATTTAGGTAGTTGTTCTTCTTTGATATTTAAATAATCCAAAATAGGCTTAGCATATTTCTTTTGATAAATATCAATCATTTGCATCCCTGATGCATCTGAAAATTCTGATGTGAAAGACCCTGTAAGCATATAACGCACATAATCCTTTGGAAGCATGATTTTATGAATCTTCTTAAATTGCTCTGGTTCATTATTTTTTACCCATAATAATTTTGCTAAAGTAAAGGACGAAACAACAGGATTTCCTGTGCATTCTTTAATAATCTTTCCTAAATTCTTTTCTAATTCTTCTGTTTCCTTTATTGCACGATTATCACACCAAATAATACTATTCCTTAACAAATTATCCTCTTGGTCTAAAAGAACTAATCCATGCATCTGCCCAGATAACCCAATTCCTGCAATATCATATCCTTGCTGGGTTATAAATTGAATTGCTTTTTTTGTTGCCCAAAACCAGTCTAATGGATTTTCTTCAGCATAGCCTGGTTTTGGTGTATATATCTTGTATTCTTCTGTTTTTGAACATAAGGAATTTCCTAATTCATCAAAACAAACCGCCTTTGTACCGCTGGTTCCAATATCAATTCCTAAATAATATTTCATATATACCTCACTTTTTAAAACATATCTTTTTGAATTCTTTCAGGGATGCTTTTAGTAATAAATGCATTGCTTCCTATTGTGACATTTGGTCCTATAATCGTATCTCCGCCAAAAATAGATGCCTCAGAATAAATTGTAACATGATCTAAAATAGTTGGATGACGCTTCGTTCCTTTTAATTCATGACCTTTTTTTAAAGATAACGCACCTAATGTAACCCCTTGATATAATTTCACATGATTACCAATTACAGTAGTCTCTCCAATAACAATGCCTGTTCCATGATCAATAAAGAAATGATGCCCAATTGTTGCTCCTGGATGAATATCAATTCCTGTCTTGCTGTGAGCATGTTCTGATAGAAGTCTAGGTAGGATTGGAATCTGTAGTTGATAGAATGCATGAGCTAAACGATAGATAAAAATTGCATAAAATCCTGGATAACAAATAATGATTTCTTCTTTTGAATTTGCAGCAGGATCTCCTTCAAAAATTGCCTCTAAATCCAATTGAAGTAGGGAATCCAGTTCTGGCAAACCCTCTAAAAAATCATGGACTACGAAATCCAAATCCATCTTTTTCTTTGAAATGATGAAACAGCTTTTTAATAAGGAAGACAAATTATTTTTTAATTCATTTAAATTTTGAGAATAATAACTCTCTATATCTTCTACTTCTTCAAAATAACCTGGAAAAAACAGATGAATGGAAGAATTAATAAATGCTTTAAGTTCTTCTTCGTTTAAATGATGTCCATATTCAAAATTTAGTTTTTTCTCTTTTAACCATTCTGTAAAATGAAGACTCAATATATCACTCCTAATGATAATATTATTATATTATTTTTTATGCAAGATTGGAATATAAATTGAAGAAAAACAAAAAAAACCTTTCTAATAAACTTAAGAAAGGCTATTTTATTTTAATAAATGCCTTGAGCTAGCATTGCTTTAGCAACCTTTTCAAAACCAGCAATATTCGCTCCAGCAAGAGTATCATACGCATTTCCTAAAGATACTGCTGTTTGATAAGTGTTTTGAAAAATATTTGTCATAATTTCCTTTAATTTTTGATCCACCTCATCAAAACTCCAATTCATACGCATAGAATTTTGACTCATCTCTAATCCTGAAGTCGCAACACCACCAGCATTTGCTGCTTTAGCAGGACCATATACAACTTTATGTTCAATAAAGTATTTTGCTGCTTCTAATGTAGAAGGCATGTTTGCCCCTTCACATACAGCCATAACACCATTTTTCACAAGTACTTTTGCATCTTCTAAATCTAGTTCATTTTGAGTAGCACAAGGTAGAGCTATATCGCATGGAATTTGCCAAATTCCTTTTGCCCCCTCCTGATATTTTGCAGAAGGTACATAAAGTAAATAATCTTTAATTCTACCTCTTTTTACTTCTTTTATATCCTTAACAACATCTAAATTTATTCCATTCTCATCATAAATAAATCCATTAGAATCACTCATAGCTACAACCTTAGCTCCAAGTTGTGTTGCCTTTTGACAAGCATATATGGCCACATTTCCAGAACCAGACACTACAACAGTCTTTCCCTTAAAAGAATCTTCTTTCATTGTTTTTAATGCTTCTTCTGTAAAATAGCATAAGCCATATCCTGTAGCCTCAGTTCTAGCAAGAGAACCTCCAAAAGATAATCCCTTTCCAGTCAAAACACCTACAGATTCATTACGAATCCGCTTATACTGACCATATAAGTAACCAACTTCTCTTCCACCAACACCAATATCCCCAGCAGGAACATCTGTATCAGCACCAATATGACGGTATAATTCTGTCATAAAAGCTTGACAAAATGCCATGACTTCTCGATCAGATTTTCCTTTTGGATCAAAATCAGATCCGCCTTTTCCTCCACCCATAGGAAGGGATGTTAAAGAATTCTTCAATACCTGTTCTAAACCTAAAAACTTTATAATAGACGCATTGACACTAGGATGAAATCTTAATCCACCCTTATAAGGTCCTATACATGAATTATATTGAACTCGATATCCACGATTGACTTGCACTTCTCCACGATCATCAACCCATGAAACACGGAACTGAACAAAACGTTCTGGCTCAACAAAACGCTCTAATACTTTATTTTTTTCTAATTCAGGATGCTTTTCTACATATGGCTCTAAAGATTCTAGTATCTCTAATGCTGCTTGTAAAAACTCCTTCTCATTACTATTTTTCTTAACTAAATCTTCATATACGTGTTTTACATAATTTGTTTTAAACATAACATTCATATCCTCTCTCGTATTATCATAGCACTAAATACAATAAAAATCCATATTTTTTTAAATTTATTTTATAAAAGGCAAAATATAAAAAACAATATTGCACAAATTTAATCACATTTAATAGTTTATTCTAAAATCAGATAGAATAGTACAACTTTTTTTAAAAATGATTTAGAAAAAAAACTATTAGCAAAAATAATCTAATAGTTTTATTAATTAATAAAATATATATAACAAATAACTTTTTTATCTCCTTAGCTATGCATAGATAATTAC
>JAIDKZ010000108.1 GCA_029051735.1 Anaeroplasmataceae bacterium
ATATTAAACAAGAGATTACTTCCAATTTAAAACTATATGCTAAGGTGAGTTATAAAAACAATTATGTTAAAGGTGAAATTAATGTTGATTCTGTTGTAAACAATGTAAATTCTTATATTGATCGTATGATAGAAGAAACACCAGGATATATTCCAGCTTGGAACAAGGAAAGTTTTAAGGGGAGATGGAATTATATTGATGGAGTATTTTTAAATTCTATTGTTACTTTATTTAAAGAAACTGGAAATTTAAAATATAAGGATTTCTTTTTGCGTTACATCAATTTTTATATTGATGATTCTGGTAATTTTATTCATCCAGAAACAAAGGAAATTACAGGATATAAGGCTGGAGAATTAGACAGTGTATGTGCAAGCCGAATCCTATTTGATGCTTTTGATATGACTGGAGATTCTAAATATTTAGGAGCTATATTTCACACCTACAAGTCTTTAATGGATATGCCAAAGGCAGAAGGAACTGAAAACTTTTCTCATAAAACATCTTATTTAAATCAAATATGGTTAGATGGGATGTATATGTATGTACCATTTATGGCACGCTATGCGGTTACTTTAGGTAAACCAGAGCTTTTAAATCAAATTGTAGAGCAATATAAATATATAAGAAATCATATGTATGATGAAAATAAAAAATTATATTATCATGGGCATGATACAACAAAATCTATTTTTTGGGCGGATTCTACAACAGGAAATAGTAAGAATTTTTGGCTTCGTTCTATGGGATGGTTTATTGTTTCTTTGGTTGATGTTTTAGAATATTACCCAAATGGAGAAAATAAAGAGTATCTTATTTCTTTATTAAATGAAGCTTTACAAGGAATTTTAATATATAAAGATCAACAAACCAATATGTTTTATCAACTTATAGATTTAGGACCAACTGGATTTACTGTACCTAAATCATATTTACAGGGATTGAAAAATACAGCTTATCAGAAAAACGGAACTTATGTTGATACAACTATTTTCAATTATTTAGAAAGCTCAGGATCTTCTATGATAGCCTATGCTTTAATGAAAGCATCAAGATTAAACTATATTGATCAAGAGTATCAAGAAGTAGGAAAGAATATATTTGAAGGAATATATGATTATAGTTATCAAGATGGAAGACTGAACCATATTTGTATTACAGCAGGCTTAGGTCCTGAAAGTAATCCTATTCGGGATGGATCTATTTTTTATTATTTAGCTGAACCTGTAGGATCAGATGATGCCAAAGGCGTTGGGCCATTTATAATGGCATATATTGAATATGCAAAATTAAATGATAAAATAGAACAACAAAATCATGTGAAAATCATTTTTCCACATGATGAAGTAGTAGAACTAAATTTTAAAGATTCTCTTTTATTATCATCCTTTTCTATTCCATCTTATTTTGACATGGAATTTGAGGGATATTATATTGAGCCTAACCAATTTTTGCCACAGGATTATAGTATAGAAAGCAGTGTCATAATCTATGCTCAATATAAAATGATAGATGATTTATATGAATATATTAAGAAGAATCCTAGTCCATTGATAGATGAAAATTTTGATACCTTCTCCACAGATGATGAATTACCTCAATGGAGTGGTGTTTGGGGAACAAAGGGAATTTATTATCATATAAATGATAAAAATAAGGATGGTATTGATTTACAATTGAATCATATAGAACTAGGAAATGGAACTGCCTATTTATTTGATAATTCCCCATATGATGGAACGCAAATGATAATTGATTTTGGAAAAGTTACTACAGGAATACTTCGCGGTCACATGGAAGTGGAATTAGAAAACGCAGGTAATCAGTGGACTTTTTTTCAAATTTATGGTAGAAGAGCTGATGGTACAACTGGGGAGATATTTGGTGCTAGATTTGAACAAGAGATTTTAAACTTCAGAATTAATGGAGGAGATATACAAGTTCCATATTTCCCTTATATCGTTCCACAAGAAGAAAAATTTATTATAGATTATTTTTATGTTTTAGATTCAAAAAGAATCAGTGTGATGATAAATAATAAAACATTAGTCAATCATTATTTTCTTGAATTTGCTGATTGTCCTTTTGGAATAAAAATTGTCTCTTCTGATGGAATGGCGTTTGCATATGATAACGCAGGAAATAGAATAGAGTTTCATAGAAGGGCAAGAATAGATAATATTTTTATCATTACAGAGGAAAAGAAGGTTTAATAAAAATCTTCTTTTTTCTTTTCAATGCGTTTCTTTTAATGTATAATTATGATTAAGAAAAATCATGTTTAAACAATAGAATTTCAAATGAACAATTAAAAGATGAAAGTAGAAGGAGTCGAATTATGGCATGTAAAAAAGAATTAATGGAGTATTATTTAGAATCTCTTGGTGATCAATCCATAACTGCTAGAAGTATGATGGGTGGATATTGTATTTATAAGAATGGAGTATTAATAGGTGGAATCTATCAAGATAGATTAATGTTTAAACAAACAGATCAACTAAAACAATTTTTAAAAGAATTTAAATTAGATATACCTTATGAAGGTTCAAAACAAAAATTAATTTGGATTGAAAATGTTGATGATATATCTTTTATGAGAGAATTAGCGCTTCATTTGTAGGAGGAGATAAAATATGCAACATATAAAATGGTTAGAGGATGCAGTATTTTATGAAATTTATCCTCAATCTTTTTATGATTCTAATCAAGATGGAATTGGAGATATTAAAGGAATTATTGAAAAGTTGGATTATGTGCAAACCTTAGGATGCAATGCAATATGGATGAATCCATGTTTTGATTCTCCATTTAAGGATGCAGGGTATGATGTTAGGGATTATAAAAAAATTGCTTCTCGTTATGGGATAAATGAAGATTTAGTGATGTTGGTAAACCAAATGCATGAACGCAATATGCATTTATTATTAGATCTTGTTCCATGTCACACAAGTGAAGAACATCCATGGTTTAAAGAGTCTTCTAAGCAGGAAAAAAATATGTATAGTCATAGATATATTTGGACAAACGGAGCTTTTGATAAACCAAATAATTTAACTGCAGTGGGTGGAGAATGTGAAAGGAATGGAACATATGTAATTTCATTTTTTAATTGTCAGCCTTCCTTAAATTATGGTTTTGCAAAAGTTAAAGAATCTTGGCAATATGCAATTGATTCAAAAGAAGCACTTGCAACACAGGATGCGATGATTGATGTAATGAAGTATTGGTTGTCTATGGGAGTGGATGGTTTCCGTGTGGATATGGCGGCATGTCTAGTGAAAAATGATGATGGTGAAGTTGGTACACAACTTGCTTGGAAACGAATGTTTAAAGAAGTTCGTCAAGAATTTCCTGAAGCAGTGTTTGTTTCAGAGTGGAGTAATCCTACTCGAGCTTTAAAATGTGGATTTAACATGGATTTTTACTTGGATCATGGATGGAATGGTGGAAATGGGTATCATCATCTATTAAGAGATCAAGACATTGATTTGAATACTTATGAAATTAAAAAGGATGTTTCGTATTTTAAAACAGAATCAACACAAAGCATACTGCCTTTTTTAAAGGAATACTTAAATAATTATAATCAGACAAAAGAAGATGGATTTATTTCTTTTATTACAGATAATCATGATATGATTCGTATTTCAAAATTTTTTACTGAAGAAGAAATTCGGATTATATTTGGATTTATTTTTACTATGCCAGGAGTTCCATTTTTATATTATGGAGATGAGATAGGAATGAAATATTTAGAAATTCCGACTAAAGAGGGTGGATATCATCGTACTGGAAGTAGAACACCAATGCAGTGGGACCATTCCATGAATTTAGGTTTTTCAAAAGGAAAAGAAGAACATCTTTATTTGCCTGTGGAAAAGAATAATACAAAATCTACAGTTGAAGATGCACTAAATGATCCAAATTCCTTATACTACTATGTTCAAAAATTGATTTCACTAAGGCATACATATAAAGATTTACAATCATTAAATAATTTTACTGTATATTACGCAAAAGCTAAATCCAAATTATTTGCTTATAAAAGAGGCGATTTTTTAATTGTAGTCTTTCCATCATTAAAAACGGAAAATTTAAAATTAGATGGAGCGTATGAAGTTATATATAGTGTTGGAAATTTTGTTTTAGAATCCAAATTTCTTAAAGATATCCAAAATGCATTTATTCTTTTAAAAAGAAAAAAGGAGGAAAAACAGTGAAACATTATATGAGATTATGGCCAGATTCCTATTGTACAATAGTAGATGGTAGTAAGACAGTAGAACTTCGTCTTAATGATGAAAAAAGAAGACTAATTCAATTGGGGGATCTTATTGAATTTGAAAATACGAAAACAAAAGAAACCATAGTGTGTGTTGTTTTAAATAAAATTTGTTATTCAGATTTTAAAGAATTATATCAACACTACACACCTATTTCTTTAGGGTATAAAGAACATGAAGTTGCAGATTATGAAGACATGTATGACTATTATTCAAAAGAAGACATAGAAACCTATGGAGCTTTAGCTATAGAATTATGCAAATTAGATCAAGTTTGTCCTGCTATTTTAGTTGATTATGGAATCTGTCCAACCTGCTTTGATAAAGAAAATGGGAATTGTTTATATGGAAATATCAAGGATAAATTAATTTATAAGGATAGTAAAATTGAATGTTTTTTTGATGGGAATCCTAAAGCAATAGGACATACAATTATTTCAACAGTAAACCATTATAAGGATATGATAGAGGCGCCTAAGGAGCTTGTGGTATATATTTATGGTTTTGCCCATAAAATAATGCAAATCTTGAAAAAGATTTATGAGTGTGAAAGTGTATATTTATGTAGCATGTGTGATGGACCTATGAATCACTTTCATATTCAACTTATTCCAAGATATAAAGATGAAGAGCGTGGATCTAAAAACTTTGTAAAGAAGCGTAAGAATTATGTTTTGGATCAAAAAAAATTAGATTTAATGAAGGAATTAATAAAGGATGAGTAAAATGGATTGTCTCGTTTGTAATCGTATTAAAGAGATTAAAATAGGAAAAAACCCATATTTTGTTTGTGAATTAGAAACAGGTTATGTTGTTTTAGGAGATTCTCAAAGGTTTAAAGGATATACTTTGTTTTTGTGTAAAGAACATGTTTCTGAATTGCATTTTTTAAATCATGACTTTAAATTGAAATATTTAGAAGAAATGAGCTTGGTTGCAGAAGCGGTTTATAATGTATATCATCCAAATAAACTGAATTATGAGTTATTAGGAAATGGGGATTCACATTTACATTTTCATATTTTTCCAAGATATAATGGTGATTTGAAGGAGTATGGAAATCATGGTAAAGGGCCAGTTTGGTGGTTGCCAAGGGAGGAAATGTGGAATGATTTATATAAGCCTTCAGTTGAGGAATTAAAAATTGAAACAAAGAAATTAAAAGAAGAAATTGAAAAATTGCAAAAATAAAGGTGATTGTATGGAAGTTAAATTTTATAAAGAAATAGATGAAAAAATAAAATATGTTGTCATTGTTGCTAGATATCAAGATTCTTTTGTCTTTTGTAAACATAAAGATAGAAATACCTATGAAATTCCAGGAGGTCATGTAGAAGAAGGAGAAAGTATTTTAGATGCTGCTAAAAGAGAATTAATAGAAGAAACAGCAGCGACAAAATTTAAAATAGAATTTGTAAGCTATTATTCTTATGATTCTTATGGTGCATTATTTTATGCTCAAATTGAAGAATTAGGAGAGTTAAAATATGAAATTGAAAGCTTATATTTTAATGATTTTTTGCCAATAGAACTGACTTACCCTACAATTCAGCCTAGATTATTTAATTATGTAGTTCAGCATACAGATATTTTATTTGGTTCAAATTATAAACGAATGGTTGCAGGTGCCCTTTATAATAGCAGCAAAAATGATCCAGAACTCCATAGAAATGCAGTGAGAAAGGCTATGGAATATAATGCTACCAAGCCAGATGAATTAAAGAAAAGAAGAGAAATAATTCAAGAACTCTTTGGTTCAACAAAAGAACATTTTTATCTAGAGCCATCCATACGAATGGACTATGGTTTTAATATACATATTGGTGATTATTTTTATGCAAATTTTGATTGTGTATTTTTAGATGTTGCTCCTATCATTTTTGGAGATCACGTTTTTGTTGCCCCTAGATGTTGTTTTTATACAGCAGGACATCCAATAGATGCATCTGTACGAAATCAAGATTTAGAGTATGGCTATCCAATTCGAGTAGGATCTAATGTATGGTTTGGTGGTTCAGTAGTTGTAAATCCAGGAGTTACAATTGGATCAAACGTAGTAATTGGTTCTGGCTCTGTAGTAACAAAAGATATTCCTGATGGTGTTGTTGCCTGTGGGAATCCTTGTAAAGTTATAAGAAAAATTACAAATGATGATAAAAAATATTGGCAGCACTTAGAAGATATTTACCACAAGGATATAAGATTAGAATAGATCAATTGAAAATAATTTATAATACTTGTGGGTATTACAATCCACTGTCCAAATAAATGAGGCAAGTACACTCTAATTTGTCTTAAACGAAAATCGCCAAAATAACGGCTTTTCGTGGCAAAATATGGGACTAAACTTAAAAAAAAATAAGCACTTACAATCCAAAACGGAGAGTGAGTGCTTATTTATGAGTAGAAATGGTAAGATAAATGATAGTTATAACCTTAGCAGAAGACGACAAACAACATCAGCAACAATTGTAATTGCTTGATGACTTGCTTTTTGTTATAAAAATGCTAACAATATATAATTAATATTCATTACCTTCAAAATCTATCTCGTATAAATCAGTCCAATTATATTTTTTTGCAAACTTTTGTTCTTTAATATACTCTGTAATTATTTTATAAGCATCCTCACGGCTTACAAAGCTACAAGCTGGCACGACCATAGGTTCACCACAAACATCATGCTCAATGCTTTCATTATCTTTATCCTCATCATAAGGCACTAAATAATCTGGATGACGCATAATTAAAAATCCATAAGGCTCTTCATAAAAAATTATAAGAGTTTCATCACAATCATCTGCCTCAAATGAAGAATCACCACTTCCTTGTTGCCAATAGTCCGCTTCTTTGTTGGTAAATTCTTTTATAAACTCATCGCTTGGATTTTCAATTTGTTCACCATCAGGTCCATAAAAAGTAATCATAAGTTTCTCCTTTTATTTTTAAATTTATAAAAAAAATATATCACTTTTATACATTGTTTTCAAGTGTTTTTGATTTTTTTACTATTTTTTTCCATTTAACAATCCCTACCCCCTTTACATCAT
>JAIDKZ010000109.1 GCA_029051735.1 Anaeroplasmataceae bacterium
TTATAATACAGCATTTTATACTCTTCGCTATCTTTAATAAGGTCAACAAAATAATTATATATTTTATCAATATTTAATAGCGCATCCATATCATTAGAGATAAAATGTCTAAAACCATCCACATCTTTATCTGATAAAAATGTAAACAAAGTCCTTTCATTTTGTGCTATTTTCTCAGATACCTGTATTAATGAATAAATTGTGATAGGATTAAAAGGCAATCCATTATCAATAATATAGTCTAATTGATCTAATGCAAAAATACCAATTTCACTCATTTTATTCAATACATCTTGATACTTTTCTTTCAATTGATTATTTAGCTCATTATATCCCTCTTTTTTTAACAAAGCAGAGCATATAATTTGGTAATTTTCATCTAAAGATCTATCAAATCTTAATTGCTTAAATCGACCAGCTATTGTCTGAAATGCATCGCTATAATTCTTCTCTTTTTTATATAACAATATATCTTTATGAGTAATGCAACATAAATGCAACTGTCTATCTAAAGTTGAAGCATTAGCACTTTCTGCAAAAGATTGTATTTTATTCAATTTGCTAGCAAAATCATTTGTTTGAGAATTTAAAAATGAACCGAACTCGTCAAACACTACAAATAATCCTCTACATTTATTATCTTTTTTGATCAATTGATTTACAACATCAGAAAAGACACCAACAATATCATCACTTTTCATAGAAAAAAATACTAATCCTTGTGATACACAAGTATACAAATCCGAAAACTCTTTATAAGCTTCATAGTCATATCTTTTTAATCCAGCTTTTAACTCTTCAAGTGTAATTTTTTTCAAACATTTTCTGACATCAAAGCCATTAGAAGTTTGTTGTTCCCACCTTTCAATTATTGAAAGGCACTCTTTAAAAGTTGTATTTGGAATTATATCTTCTAAGCCATAGATTCTCAAAGTATTGTTTAATGCTAATAAAAAAGATTTATTAATATCTTCAAATGAGTTGTTATTAATGATAACAGGATATAAATATATACCATCTTCCTCCATTTTCTGCAACATTTCAAACAATTCTAAATCAATTAATTTTATCTTTTTTAGAACACTGTTAAATAGTTCAGCATTATCATGCTTAGACATCAAATATATCAACATTAATATAAGAAAAGATTTTCCCTTACCATATGGTCCAGAAAGAATTGTCGAATTAAATTGTGCACCAAAAATAAATGATTTGATATAACTTTTTAATACATCACATAAATCTGTAGTAGGGACATATTGCATGATTTTTTCTTCATTAAGTAGATCATACTCTAAGTTGACAGATGCCTTAAATTTTTCATTTACATCAATAAAATTATCATACATTATTATCTCTCCTTTCTAATTTTGAAACAGTTCTTGAAGACTTAGTCTTTTTTCAAATGTTGCAATGTTCAAGCCCGCAGTTTTAACTAAATTGATTAATCCTTTCTTTTTCATCTCTTCTAAATATTGATATAAACTTGATTTAGATAAATTAAAAATGTTCAAAGGATTATTAGGTAGTTCATACATATCCTCTATATTAAAAGAATTAATGCTTTCATCTTTATACAATACATTAGTAAGCGCATGATATATTACTCGATAATCAAGGGAATTGTATTTAGGTTGCTTACGAGCATATGTCTTTTTATCTATCATTTCAAGTAATCCTAATTTAGACAAAGGACATGTCAAATTGTTTTCAGGATTAGATTTATCATCTGAATAATAAGATTTAATAATCATATTAACATCTGCTTCAAGTGATGAAGGAGCCCCTAAATCATAATTCACTTCTAATACATTTCTAATATATCCTACTAATTGTTCTTTTTCAAATCTGTTAACATTCAAATTAAAAAAAGTATTAAAAACAGGAGCATCTTCAAAATTAGAACATAAATATAAATGAATTAACCACCATGAATAATCTTGCTCTAAATATCTGTCATTTGATAATAAAAAATTACCTAATTCGTTAAAAGTATTTCCTCTAAATTGGCTAAAACGAATTAACTGAGTAGCTGTACACCAATATCTTAAAGATTTTACCATATTTGTACCTATACCCAAAACTCGTTGTCCTTTATCTTTAGAAAAGCAATTCGCATCTATACTAAATTCATTTATAGCTTTTTCTAGCCAACCTTCCCTTATGGAAAAAGTTTCATGACGTTTTAATGGTAAACTTTTTTTATCATTCATAATCATTCATCTTCTTTCTTAATTCGTAACACTTTATTTATATAACAACCATTTTGGAAATGCTTAACGCATTCTAAACAGCCTACACACTTATTCTCATCTATAGTATAAGAAATTGTATCATTACTTACATTTCCTTTTTCTTTATTAAATACTTTCAATGCGCCAAATTTACATACCGCTTCGCAATACGTACATCCAATGCATGTTTGATATTTGTTGATTTGATTTTTTAATAGCATCTCGATAATTTTTCTTTGTGAAAAGACTGGAGATTCACCAACCACTGCTATTTTAACAATATTCTTTCCTTCTCTTCCGGAAATACGTAATAATGGTAAATTATTTTTTCGATCTAAAACATATACTTCATTTAATGCTTTTCTACCAATATCAAAATTCAATTTTCCAAAAGGCTTAAAAAACTTGTACAAATCAGATGAAATTGGTTTTGTCATATCAAAATTATATGAATTTTCTTCATATGCGCAAGGTTTAAACGAAACAACAGATTTTTTACTTATATCTAATCCATTACCACCTTGTCTTTTTTTCCATTCTCCATCATCTATATAGACTTTCCAATCAGGCTTGCCAATTCGTTTAGCAAAATCATATAAGATATTCCTAAATATTGTATATTTTTCATTCATATATATTGACGACAAAAATTCAGACCAACTACTATTATTAGGGCAACACCAACAGCCAACACGAGAAAAACCTTGTCTATACGCATCATTGAAATCAACATTATTTGATAACATATATAGCCAAACATCAAAATCCAGCCAATCAATAATGGGGTTAACAGCAATTTGCTTTTTTATCTTAGATTCATTAGATTCTCGTTCATATTTACTACGAGATAGAGACTCATTTCTTCTAATTCCTTGAAACGTAATAATCTGTTTAGCATTTTTGAATGTTGACTCAATCCGCTTTGTAATAGCTCCCGTCTTAAAAACCGTACAGCACCAACGCATCATTCGAGCCGGAGGGCCAATAACTTCACACAAATTATTAAAATCTTGATCTTTATTTTTTGCTATCAGCATAGGTATCTGAGGATGATTATATTTAAATCTTTTTACATATGCTTCTGAAGTAGGATATTCAAGAGTTGTATCTCCATAAATATGTATTATTTTTTTATCAGGTAATGCATTTAGCACCAAATGACTAACCACTGTACTATCTTTGCCACCGCTAAAGCTAACAAACATTTCTGATTCATCTTTGTCAACTGCTACACTTCTAATGTATTCGATTGCTTCAAATGAAATTGTATTTAATCGGCTTCTGTTTATATCAATAAAATTTCTTATTGTCTTAGAATTAAAATAATCCTTTTCAATTAATTCATTTTTCTCTGAGTATTCATTCATTTTTGAAATAACAATGTCAACATCATTTTGCAATCTCATTTCCTTATATGGAAAATTTTTCTTTACACCATCAATGATATAATGATTACTTCCTACATTCCATACAGCTTTATCTGCATACTTAAAAGGAACATCTGTTAGTATTTCTAACAATAATCTTTCAGTAGGAAATACAGGTCTTAAATCATTTCCTGCATAATCACATTTAGAACCACATAATGTACACTTGTCGTAATAGGAAGGAGCGTTGCAATGTTTGCAATAAAATACCTTTGTAGATAAAATATCAGTTCGTTGATTACAATTAGGGCAAATACTTGTTTCACATTCTAAATTATCACAATTTCTGCATATATATTTAATCATGACAGTACCTCCTAATGAATATGGCGTTTCTAATTGATATTAGTCACTAAGCTCCAATAAGCATATTATACCATAAAATACAATAAACAAAACAGTTTTATAATAAAAAAACCAGATAATATAGCTTATCTAGTCGAAATATTATATTATTATATTTTTTAGCAATTTCACTATAATAAACAATTGTTAATAAATATTGAATCTACAATCAGGAAACCATTTTTTCTTCAATCATATTAATAATAGGAACATCTGCAGCAGCAAAATCCATTAATCTCATTTCTTCGACTGAAGCATAACAAGAATCTATATGTTCAGTTAATTCTAAATTTCCATTTATAAGTTTACATAAATATGCATACATGGTAATACTAAAAGGTTTTTCTAAATCTAAATATTCATGATTAGACACACCAATATATTTAATCACTTCTATATCTGATTTTAATTCCTCCTTTATTTCTCTAATTAAAGCTTCTTCTTTAGTTTCATTTTGTTCTATTTTTCCACCAGGAAATTCCCATTTGTTAGCTAAAGCTCTACCTGGACCTCTTTTACAACAGAATATTTTACCTTCTTTGCTTTGTATTAGTGCACATACAACTTCTATATGTTTCATAAATTTTCTTATTCTTTTACTAATTTCAAAGGGAATTTGACAACTTTTCTTAGATTACCTTTTTGATCAACTTCTTCAACAAAATAAAAAGATCCATTTTTAACTGCTACACCTTGATATACATATTCATTCTTCTCATAAGAAATAAAATAATGTATCGTATATTCATTTGTATCATTGTAAGCTATTTTACCATTTTGATTTGTTCCTGTAACAACTTGATCACCAGTTAATCCCATACCAGTATATATGAATGTACCATCTGGTTTAACTGTTGAATCAGCATAAGGATTTCTCTCACTATTTTCTCTAGTTATAATTGTTACAGTTTTTTTTCTAGAACTAACTCTTATTCCGCCTTGAGTTGAACATTGAAATATCTTAGATAATTCAAGATTTGTATAACTATTTCCTACTATTAATTTAGGAACTTCAATAATATAATCTTTCATTTTAATCAATACATCTCCTTCTTCAAATGAAAAAAATTCTTCTAGTGTAATATTTAGTGCAGATGTAATTTTATGCAAAGTGCTAATTGTTACACTCTTTTTTGCATTTTCTATATAAGTTATATAAGTTCTATCTAGTCCACATTCATCTGCTAATGCTTCTTGAGATAGACCTCTAAGTCTTCTTAATTCTCGAAGTCTGTTGCCTACTTTAACATTTATCATAGCTATCTTAATTCCTATTTCAAATAGTGTATCCTTTCATTGTATATTATCTATTTTTGTGACTTATAAATCAACAGACTATAGGTCACATCAGACTTTTATATGGAATTAAAATTTAAAAAAGCACGCCATCCTGATATGACATGCTTATAATATATAAATATTATTGATTATCATGTAGTTTAAGTTGAATACCGAAATATAAGAAAAACACTCTTAAAGGATTGTTTTAGCAGTTTACTCAGTTATGTTGAGTACTACATGTGTATGGTAGTTTGTATAATGTGGAACATCTTCTACATTGCAAGTTTGAACAACTTGATTACATTGTTGGTATGTAGGAGCAGTTGTAGGGCATCCACTTCCACAGCCACAATTAGATCCTGAGAAATTCATTTTTTATTACCTCCTCACCAATAATATATGAAATATATTTTTATTGAAATAGGCTTTATGTAAAAAGAAAAAAGTTCTTAAAATTTTAAGAACTATAACTAAATTGTTTTTTATTTACTTTTATTTTTGCTTGTGGCTTATACTTAGCATCTTCTGTTAAGATAATATCTTTTATTTCATCTGCTTCAATATATCCAGTCCTTGGATTCTTAATTGAATCAATGGACCCTTGAATTGTAGCTTCTACATCAGAATACTCAAATGCTAAATCTGTATCTATCATTTCACAATTCATCAATTTCAAATTCTCACAATAGCATAATGGTTGTGTTCCTATGATTTTACAATCAATCAAAGTAAGGTTTTGTGAATACCATGCAAGGTATTCTCCTTTAACTATAGAATTCTTTACAGTTACATTTTTTGAATGCCAGAAAGCATCTTTTGTATCTAATATACTATTTTCTATCTCCATATTTTCTACATATTGAAAAGAATACTTTCCTTTAAAATCTACATTCTTTAAAGTTAGATTTTTTCCTTCAAAGAATAGATATTCACTTTTGTTAATTTTTACATCTTCTAAAGAAATATTTTCACTTCTCCATCCAAATTCAGGAGATTCAATTTCTGTATTTTTTATTTCAATATCCTTGCATTCTCTCAAAGCCTTTATGCCAAATAGCTTAGAATCCTGAATTTTCACATTTGTAGTATACCATAAAGCAGCACGACAGTTTTCTGTCATAGTCACTTGTTTTAATTCTACATCATCATCGTGCCATAAAGGATATCTTAAATTCATATAGCAATTTTCTAATATAAAATGTTTAGCTTCCTTTAATGCAGATTCCCCATCTTCTTTGCCATCAAATTTGCAATCAATCAATTTAATATCTTGTACACCATATAATGCACGTTCTTCACCAAAACGCTCATTTTTAATTTCTTTCATTTTACCACCCCATAAAAAAAGGATTTTAAAAATCCTTTTTCATTGTTTTTTTTAATTATCACTTCTTGCTGCAATAAGAGCAATTAGCCTTAGTACTTCTACATAAATATAAACAATACTAACTAGCAATCCTAAAGCAACAGACCATTCTGCTCCTTTAGATGCTCCTGTAGAAACCACTGCATTTGCTTCACTGAAATTTAAGGATAAGGTAATCACACCATAAATAAGTAAGAATATCTCAACACCAATCATGATAGTCAAATATTGAGTATAGTCAGTTATAAAGATACTGAATAATCCCATCATTAACATGATTCCTAGCGCACCTAAAGTTAATCCAAAACAGATAGACCGCATCTTACTTCCTGTTTTAATGATACCCGTTGCAAATAAGGTAAGCATTACGGCAAATAAAATTATGGTTGAAAATACTGCTGTGACAACTGCTCCAGGAACAAAATCTTCTACTATGGCAGAAATACTACCTAAAAATAATCCCTCACATATAGCATAAATTACTGAAGCATATTTAGCTTTGGTCTCTGACATTCTTCCTACAATTACAGCAATCAAGCCAACAATAGATGAAACAACCAAAGCCACATAAAATACAGTAGCATTATTATTTAAAATTTTAGGTAGTGCAAATGCTACAAATGCAGCAACAATAATTGTAATTATCAATAATATACTTGTTTTCACCGTGATACCTTTATATGTGGCACGGTCTACATCATCATAAACAACTTCTCCTGTTTGAATATTTGAAAATAATGGATTCTTTCTCAAATCATTCATCCTCCTTTAGATATAAAGAATTATAGCACACTCTTTCTTTTTCTTCAATTCCCTTTCTTTATTTCACACAATATCACATAACTTTTATGCAAAAGCAAATAATCCTTGTGTTTCTTCTAAATCTTCTTCAGGTAAATCGCCAAAGGTATGCATTTCATCAAATAAATCATATAAAGTCTGACTTAATCTAGTTCTCTTTAAAACATCTTTCTTTGAAGTAAAGGCCTTTTCATTTCTTTTCTGTACAATATCAATTGCAATACTTTCTCCTAGTGAATCTACTGCAACAAATGGAATTCTTAAATTCCCATCCTCAACTTCATAAATATCTGCACTAGATTTTTGAATATCAACCGGCAAGAACTTTAATCCACGAGAAGTCATCTCCATTGCAACTTGTAAAGCTGTATATTTATCCTCATCTGTTGCAGTACGATCTGGCTTATTCATGATTTCTTGCATTGCAGCTTCTATTGCCATTTTCCCACCCATATAAGCTTGAATGGAATGACCCTTTGCCCGTTTAGAAAACCATGCGCTATAAAATAAAGCTGGAGCATTCACTTTAAACCATGCTATTCTTAATGCCATTAATACATAAGCTGTTGCATGTGCTTTAGGGAACATATATTTAATTCGTTCACAAGACCAGATATACCAAGCTGGTACGTTTTTGGCTTGCATCTCCTCTTTGTACTTTGCCCATGTTTCTGGATCACCCTTTACTTTTCCTTTGCGGACAAACTCCATAATCTTAAATGCAAGCAAAGGCTCAAGACCCATATGGAGAAGGTCAACCATAATATCATCACGACATCCAATAATATCTTTAAATTCAATTTTACCAAACTCAGTTTTACCACCTACTAAGTCCTGAGCATTTGTATTCCAAACATCTGTACCATGTGATAAACCTGAAATTTTAACAAGCTGGGCAAAAGTTTTAGGTAGTGTTTCTACAAGCATCTGTCTTACAAAGTTTGTTCCAAATTCAGGAACTGCATAGGATGCAACCTTACTTCCAATTTCTTCTTCCTTAACACCAATAATCTCAGTTTCACTGAATAAACGGTAAATATTTTTATCATCAATTGGAATATCTTGTGGAGATGAGAATGGAAAATCTTCTTGGTGTAAATGGACGTAATCCATAAAATATTTAATCAAGGTTGGATCATCATGTCCTAAAATATCTAGCTTTAATAGATTATTTTCAAAAGAATGATAATCATAATGTGTTGTTCTCCATGTATTTTCAGTATTGTCTGCTGGATACTGAACAGGAGTGACATCATAAATATCTACATAATGAGGAACAACAACAATCCCACCAGGATGCTGCCCTGTAGAACGTTTAATTCCAACCAAATGAGAAGCCAATCGATCCATTTCACATGAACGTAATGAAATTCCTTTACGTTCACAATAGCCTTTTACATAGCCATATGCGTTCTTATCTGCAATTGTACCAACCGTACCAGCACGAAAGGCATTTTCATATCCAAATACACTCCGAATATATTCATGAGCTTGGGCCTGATATTCTCCTGAAAAGTTTAAGTCTATATCTGGTACCTTATCTCCATTAAATCCTAAGAATGTTTCAAATGGAATATCATGTCCATCTTTAGATAGTTCATTTCCACAAACAGGACATTTTTCATCAGGTAAATCATATCCAGAATCCACACTTCTTAACACTGGCTGATATTTAGCCTCAATTTCTCTTAAGCCAAATTCTTCTACCTCATCATCTCGCATTCTAAATGTATGAAATTTACAATGCTTACAACGGTAGTGTGGAGAAAGAGGATTGATTTCTGTAATATTCATCATAGTAGCAACTAAAGATGATCCAACAGATCCTCTAGAACCAACCAAGTATCCATCAGCTAATGATTTTTCTACCATCAAATGAGACATATAATAAACTGATGCATATCCATTAGATATAATAGAATCTAATTCTCTTTGAATCCGCTTGGTCACAATGGGATGTGGCTGATCTCCATACAATCGAGTTGTGTTTTCTTTTACAATTCTTCTTACCTCATCAGTAATCGATGGCACTTTAAGGAAGGTATCTTTAAACTCATCATCTCGTGGAGCAAACATATCCTTTTTAAAAGCGGAGAACTTTTCAATTCGATTTGCAATAAGATTTGTATTTGTTACAACAATTTCATAAGCCAAATCTGCATCTAAGAAATCAAATTCATTAAGCATTTCATCTGTAGTTCGCAAATGCATTTCTGGAGATTCCTCATATCGCTCTAATGGATGTGTTCCTCCTCCTACCTGAGGAGATGCAATTAAAATATCCCTATATTTCTTTAGATTTGGTCTAAGATAATGACAATCAGAAGTTGCAACAACAATCTTGTTTGCACGTTTAGCAGAAGAAATAATCTTTTGGATAATTTCTTTAATTCTTGTTTCTCCATCAGGCATATCTAAAAAAAGCTGCTTATACGCAAGAGGTGGCTGCACCTCAATATAATCATACTTCAATATTTCTTTTTCTAATTCTATATCACTTCTGTTTAACGCAAGCTCAAATACCTTACCATTGACACATGAAGAACCAACAAGTATCCCTTCTTTATGGGCTTCAATAAAAGATCTTAATGCTCTAGCACCATTATAAAAATGTGTTGTTAGCGCATCAGAAATAATCTTATACATGTTTTTATATCCAACAGGATTCATTGCAAGAAGTGTAATATGAGAAGGAATAACATATCGGAAAAATTCCTCTGGCTTAATTAAAGAATTAATATCTTTATAATCATATATCCCCTTGTTAAACAGTTCATTAAGCATGGTAATAAAACACATTGCTGTAACTCTCGTATCATCAATAGCTCTATGATGTTGTTCTTGCTTCACTTTGAAAAATTTAGCCATTGCAGCCAAATTAAATTTTTTTACATCTCCATGATGAAGTACACGAAATAAATTCACTGTATCAATGACAGGAAAATGATCAACTTCAATTTGAAATCTTCTTATATCCCTATAAATCATTCCAACGTCAAAGGCTGCATTATGAGCCACTAAAATACTACCTTTACAGAATTCTAAAAATTGTGGAAGTATTTCTTCTATAGGTAAAGCATCAGCAACCATCTCATCTGTAATTGTAGTAATATCCACAATTTTCTTAGGAATTGGCATATTTGGATTAACAAAAGTTTCAAACTTATCAATGATTCCTCCCTGATATACCTTAACAGCAGCAATCTCAATAATTTCATCATATGTTTGAGATAATCCTGTTGTTTCTAAATCAAACACAACATAAGAAGCATCCTTAAGTAAAATATCCCTTTGGTCAAACGCAATATAATATTCCTCATCATCTACATAATTTAATTCCACACCATATATTGGTTTAAAATCTGGATACTTTTCTATTGCATGATCTATATCTGGAATTGAATAGATTCCATTATGATCTGTAAAAGCCATAGCCTTCCAACCCCATTTTGCAGCTGCTTTTAAATAATCTGTAGCATCTGTTAGGCCATCTAAATTACTCATTTTCGTATGACAATGAAGTTCAACTCTTTTCACAGGAGCTGTATCCTTAGCCTCTTCTTGCTGCTTCATTCCTAAATATTCAATGGAAGAGGCAGTTAAAACAACCTGTTTAGCAAAGGAATCATATTCAGCCTTACCAATAATTCTTAAGTTTGCTCCTTTTACCATATTCTTTTCATAAAGTTCTTTTTCACTTTCAGCTCTTAACCATTTCTTTACAATGATGGAATCCGTTTCATCTGTAACTTTAAAGGTTGCCAAAAAAGATTTTGTTTTGGTAAACCCTCGAATCTCTACATCAAAAATATAAGCATTCAATAAAAATACTGCTGGTCCTTGTGTATTTTCATAGGATGAAATGGCATTAATAGAATTTGGAATATCTTTAATATAGCTTAATGTAGTTGGAACAGTACCACGATAATTCTTTTTTTCATTCTGTAGTTGAACATTTAATTTCTGTGCAGCAGCAGCCTCTTGTTTTTGTTTATCTAAGGCCTCATACATTTCGTTTTCAAGTTGTTCAATTTCTTTTTGGACACTCTTCTGTTCGTCCTTATGGATTGCAACCCGAACATCAATTCCCATTTCCTTAAATTCACATAAAACAGGGGCACATAAATCCTCTACCCCCAAAGCATCATACGCAACTAAAAACTCAATATGGTTTCCTTCGATTTTTACATCTTCTAAATCCAAAACCTTGAACCTACCACTACGCTTTACTAATTTATCCAAAATATTTTTTAAATACTCTAAATAATCTATCGCATCAGATAATGAATTTGTATATGAAATTTCTAAATGAATTTTATTATAATCTTTAAAAATCTCATGAAGCTTTTCTTCCAATTCTTTATATGCTACATACTTTAAGGCATCTTCTGCATGAATTAAAATATCCAAAGAATTTGATTTGCGGTGAAAACGAATCTTATCTATTCTAAATACTTTTTCATTAAAAAATTCACTTTTTAAAATATCTTCTAACTTCATAACTCACCTCTAATAAACTATCGCCTTATAACAACCTTTACAATATGCCTAAAAGTAATTAATGTATATAATAAAGGTAATGCTAACGCAATATAACTGATAAAATCAATATTAAACAAAAACGCAAAGAATGAACCTACAAAGAATACACAGGAATCATATAAACAAAGTCTAAACCGAACATTACGATCAATCGTTGGATTGATGACTAAAGAAAGAAAATAAGAAAATACCAAGCACAATAAATAACTAATTCCAATAGAAATCAATCCATCTAAAAAATTCATAGTTTGAAAATATAGATTAGAAGAATTTAAGATGTTTAAAATAAAAATTTTAAAATAGTAAATACTACTTGCATCATTGTCTTTTATCTTTTCAAAAGAAAAACTATCTGTTTTGATTTCCTGATATTTCTTACTAGAAATCAATTTAGCACCAACATAAATATCAGCCTGTTCCTCATTTAAAACAATTAAAATATCTGAACTTGATCTTGTTTTATCCCATTCTTCATCTAAAATATGCAATTTAAATCCTTGCCCAGTAACTACACCTGAATCTCCCATAAGTCTTTTTTCAGAAGAATCATAATTTGCTTGAATTACATTTGCAGTAATGATTTTAGAAGTAATCTCTAATGCAGAAGACTCATCAAAAGGTTGTTCTATATAAGTTCTTCCCGCAAGCATGGCACATGCCACACATAAGAAAAGAAACAAAATTAAAAAAACTTTGAAAAAGCTATCTTTATTATATTTACCTAGGTATCTAGGATGACATATACAATCCTTAATTCTTTCAAACATATTAAAAACCTCACATTATTTTTATTATACCAAAAAACAACAAATATTACCACTTAAGAATAAAAATTTGTTATAATATATTTTATAAAGCGGAAAGGACATTAAAAAATATTTATGACAAAAGAAAAGCATTATAACACTCTAAATGAATATTATAAAAATAAGTATAATTGTAAAGTCGCCAAAATAGCCTTAAATGCTGATTTTAGTTGTCCAAACAAGGATGGTACAAAAGGAAGTGGTGGATGCATCTACTGTTCTAAACTTGGAAGTGGCGATATGGCAGGAAATAAAAATCATTCCTTGAAACAGCAATTTGAAGAAATCAAAGCTATCCTTAAAAACAAATGGCCAGATGCCAAATACATTCCTTATTTACAGGCAAATTCCAATACTTATGCACCTATCCAAAAATTAAAATCAATCTATGAAGAAATTCTTTTATTTGATAAAGATATTGTAGGACTGGCTATTGCTACAAGACCTGACTGTTTTACGTTAGAAATCTATGACTATTTAGAATCCTTAAATCAAAAGATTCCTCTTACTATAGAACTAGGACTTCAAACCATTAACCCACAAACCATTCAATTCATCAATCGCTGTTCAACCAATGAAGAATTCGTTCAATGCGTACAAAATTTAAGGAAAAGAAATATTGAAGTCGTTGTTCATATTATCAATGGTTTACCCCATGAAACAAAGGAAGATATGCTAAACACAATTCGATTTTTAAATACATTAGATATTCAAGGAATTAAATTTCATATGCTTCTTATTTTAAAAGACACTCCATTAGAACAATACTATCTCAAACAGCCTTTTCCTCTTCTTACTTTAGAAGAATATGTATCTATTGTATCTGAGCAAATTGCTATACTAAAGCCCTCAATCATTATTCATAGACTTTGTGCAGATGGAGTGATAGAAGATTTAATTGCTCCAAAATGGACAATAAAAAAGCTTGTCGTGATGAATGAAATCGACAAGCATTTAAGAAAACATAATATCTATCAAGGGGACCATTTTAATTTATCCACCCATCATCATTAAGTAAATATTTACTTTTATAAACACTTTCATATAAATCATCTGATAAAAAAGGACAAACCAAATATAGAAGTTTCAAAAACAACTTCCCCTGTTTTACTGTCATTTGATTTTTATAAAGATGTGCTTTAAAAAAGGAGATGAGGTTTATTGTATAAGAACTGATATTTAAATCTTGCAAGTACTGTTCTTCTTCTTTAATAAACTCAGAAAATACAGAGTCTAACTGATTTTTTTCAACAAATCCACGATGATAGGAATCCTCAATTGCCTTAATTAAATTGTGCAAGGATTCTAATTCTAAATTGGAATATAAAAAGCTTTGTTCTATGGGCTTTGACAAAAAATATAAGCGAAAAGCATCTCCATGGTTATGCTCTAAACTTTTAGAAATATCTAATAAATTCCGATTAGATCGAAGCAATGGCTTTCCACTTTCATCACAAACAAAAGTATCTAGCATAACTTGATTAAATAAAGGAGGAAGTTGTACTCCTTTTTCTTTTTCTATTATTGTCAAAATACATAAAGGAAAGAATATGGATTCAAATTGTTCTTCTTTATGGATTGCCATAAACTTCATGGGAAGCCATGACTTAAATAATAAAAGAGCTTCTTTAGAAAAAATAGAAACAACTGCCCCTATATCATCATAAAGCATAGAAAGAATTGGAATCATACCTGTGGAAAATATATGATTAATAGAACCAGGAATGATGTTGCCAGGAACATCAATATCCTCATCTAAAATTGGACGAAGTTTAGCTGAAAAGACAAATGGCAAATATCTTTTTAAAGAATAAATATGGTCTTCATTATCCTTTAAAAAAGGAATCAGTGCCCCCAAAGAATCTAAAGAAGACAATAAAATTTTATCTTTTGTATAAATCTTTTTGCACTGACACATATCTGCTTCAATAAAACTTTGAATAATTGCCAAGCGTCCTTCTGTTTCCTTCATTCCATTTAAAAAATCACTTTCAATAAAAACACCATTTTGAACGACATCTACAATAGGAAGCCCTTCTTCCTTTGCAGTGATTCTATCTAGTGGATTTAAAAAAGGATTCGCAAGATAAACTGGCTGATCATATTTCACACTAATAAAAATAGGAATTTTTTTTCCTGTTAAAGGATTGATAGCATAAGTTCCGCTAAAAACACCAAAATCATTTGCATTATCATCAGATAAGTAAAGTTCAATCGCCTGATATTCTTCATATAAGGTATATAAAGATATGTCAATATAATCTGGATGAATCAAAATAAAGGATAGCCCTCCTAAATATTGAGGTTCTGTCAATTCAACAGATAGTTTAGCACCATTTGTTACCGCAAAATTCATTTGAAGAATTTCCTTTGGAGATAGCATTTCCAATACTTCTTTTTTCTGTTCTAAAGAACAAGGTAAATCATTGATTTTATTGATTACTTCATTTTTAATAGAAGAAATATCTAAATAAAAAGCTTTAACCTTATTAGGAACCAATTGTTCCTTATAAAAATAAGAATCAAAAATCTTTTTCTTAGAAGAATCCTGATAAACATCAATCCAGTCATAATGAATATATCCACGCTCATAAAGTTCAACAAATGAAAGCTGTAAGGAAGTTAAATAATCAGACTGTTTTAAATCAATTTTTTTTTGCTCATCCATTCCGATTCCAAGCATTTTCATCTGCTCATCAAAAATTCCTGCAATATCCTGTTGCATAGCTGTATTATGCTTTTTATTTTCAATAAAGGCAGAAAGACCTAATGAATCAAATCCTGTAGGAAATAAAACATTGAATCCTTTCATCCTTTCATATCTAGCATAAAAATCACATGCAAGTAAAGAGCGAAAACCAGCATCTTGAAATCCATATAAATTTGTCTTTGGAAATGCTGAAAAAATATAAGACTTCTTTTTAATACGATCATTTTCTACTCGAAATATTTTCCCTTTGTTCCATTTTTCTGTCCAATATTGATAATCATGTTTCACATTAGGTCCCTCCTTTCTTTTTATTTAAAAAACAGTCGCTAGGAAGCGACTGATTCTTACTTTGTTAATTCTTCGATATAGGTAACCAAGTCACCAACTGTAGCAATAGCCTCAGTCTTTGTATCATCAATTTCTACACCAAATTCATCCTCTAGATCCATAACGATTTCTACTGCATCCAAACTATCAGCACCCAAATCATCTTTTAAAGAAGCATCTAAAGTTACTTTTGCTGGATCAACCTTTAATTCCTTAACAATAATATCTTTTACTGTATCAAAAACTGCCATAATATAAACCTCCTAAATTTTTATCTATTATACCATTATATTATAAAATTGTAAATAAAAATCCACTACCATATTGATAGTGGACTTCCTTCTTTAATTAAAAAATAGCTTCTTCTGTTTCAACATCAAATAAATGACAATGATTCATATCTAATGCCAAACGAATAGAAGATCCCTTTACCAAATCATCACGTGCAGGAACTGAAGCGATAATTGAATCCTCACCTATAGATGCATAAATATTCGTTTCAGCACCTAATAACTCAGATACATCTACTGCTACATTAATTACTGAATCTGCATAGGTATTTAATACAATTTCATTATCATGAATATCCTCAGGACGAATACCTAAAATAATTTCCTTCTCTATATAGTCTTTTTCCTTAACAACTTTCATCTTTCCTTCTGGAATCTGAATATGTTGTGAACCATCGTTTGAAGTAAACTTACCACTCTTATTAATTGTACCATGAATAAAATTCATTGGAGGTGTTCCAATAAATCCACCAACAAACACATTTGCTGGATGCTCATAAATTTCTTTAGGATTACCAACTTGCTGAATTCTACCATCACGCATAACAACAATTCTTGATGCCATTGTCATAGCCTCAATCTGGTCATGTGTTACATAAATTGTTGTAGACCCTAATCTTCTATGTAATTTTGTTAATTCACCACGCATAGTAACACGTAATTTTGCATCTAGGTTAGATAAAGGTTCATCCATTAAGAATACTTTAGCATTACGAACAATGGCTCTACCTAAAGCAACACGCTGATTTTGTCCACCAGATAATTGTCTTGGATAACGATCTAATAAATTCTCTAATCCAAGAATCTTAGCTGCTTCTGCCACTCTTGCCTCAATTTCCTGTCTAGGAACTCTTCTTAATTGTAAACCAAATGCTAAGTTATTATAAATCGTCATATGTGGATATAACGCATAAGACTGGAACACCATCGCAATACCACGATCTTTAGGATTTACATTATTCATTAAGACACCATCAATATATAACTCACCACTAGTAATATCTTCAAGACCAGCAATCATACGTAATGTTGTAGATTTACCACATCCTGATGGTCCAACAAAAACAATGAACTCCTTATCTTCAATATCCAAATTAAAATCAAATACAGCTTGTACACCATTTGGATAAATCTTATTAATATTATTTAAATTTAAAGTTGCCATATTTCTTCCTCCATTTTCTTATTTTTATTTTATACAATTTATTTTCCTTTTTCTATGTGCAAAATGTACAAAAAAAAGAATGCAACGATTTGCATTCCATTAAGAGTAGATTAATTTAATTAAAATATAGACATCATTAAAAGATTTCAAATCAAAGCTTTTTAACTGATAAAGACGCTCCATTTTATAAAGTAGTGTATTTCGATGCATATAAAGCATAGTTGATGTTTTAGAAGCATTTAAATCATTTTTAGCAATGGACAATATAATCTCTTCTGTTACACCTGTTTTATTTAGAATAAAGTCCAATAGTTCCTTCGCATTATCAATTCTTTTACATGCCAAAAGTAACGATTTAAAATTGTAGTATCCATGATTGATATTTAAAAATATAGGCTTTATCAAACTTAATTCCTCAATAGAATCCTCATAAGAAGATATATAAAAAGTAATTAAGGTATTTAAATCTTCTTCTAATGAACGAAGTGTTTCTGTAATTTCAGTTTCATTTCCTTCTGTAAACCAAATCTGTAAAACATCTCCATCTTCTTTTACAGAATGGTTTCCTAAAATCATTTTTAAAACATCTTCTATCCACAAAAAATATTCTAGATTCGTTTTTAAAAGTATAAACTTCTGCATATTTAGAACACCTTATAATCTGAATCTTCCTCTTGTTGATTTTCTTTTTTAGTTTGATCATATTCATGCACCTCTGCATCTATATAATCATCCTTTATTTCCTTTTTAAAAGTAAATTCAACAGGATCTTCTTCAGGAATAAAACGTGCATTGATTAATCTTGTACCACTGGCATAATCTCCAATGGATCTACCATAAGAAGAACAAAATACAACATTAATAATCAATAAAATCATACTGCTACCTAAAATATTAGTCAGCAATAATCCACCAACAAATTCTCTTAAGCAAAAATACCCAAAATGCATTTTATCTTCTGGATTTTTTCTTACCACTTTAATTCCCATGGCTGCCCTACCAATTGTCTGTTTGGTCCAAAACATTGGCAATATCACCATATATAGTAAAATAAAGATAGATAATATACCATAATTGATGGCAAAAAGAATTAAACAGCTTTTCATCACCTGAAATAATCCATCTAAATCATAAGCCGTATTTGAAGCAAAATCTCTTAAAAATTCTAAAACAATCTTATAATTTACATCATATGCTGGAATAAAGCTAATGATCATAGATGCAATTACCTGAATTAATAAAAAATCAATAAAATAAGCAAAAAATCTTTGAAACAATGTTGCATTTAAATATTTCACATCCATCACATCCTTTAATCCTCATTATAACATAATTTTTTATTTATTAATATTATTTTTTAAAAGGAAATGGGAATTAGGATATTTTTTTTCCTCTTTTGTTAAACATAGATTTAAGGATGATTTAAATACTTTATAAAAATCAGGGAATAGATACATGGATAATGCTCCTGGAGTCGTATTAACCTCATTCACATATATCGTATTTTCTATCATAAAAAAATCAATCCGGATAATACCACTGGCATGAATCAGTTGATATACTTTTCTAGCTATCTTACAAAATTCAAGATATCTGCTATCTTCAATTAAAGCTTGATGCATTACTTTAAAGGAATCACTATATTTGTTATCAAAAGAAAAAATTGCATCTTTTTTATGTATCCTTTCAAGATTAGAATATTCCTCTTCATTTAAAGCCAAGTTGAATTCTTCTAAATTTTCATAATAGGGCTGGATAATGAGTTCATGAGCATATTCAAAGCATTCAGATAACGCCTTATCCCACTCCTCTTCCTTTTCCACAATTTTTATTCCAATGGATGAACCTAAAGTAAGTGGCTTTAAAATGGCAGGAAGAATTTTAACTTTCTTTCCTTCTAAGTAATCTTCATAGGTATACTGAATTGTTTTGATCATTTTGATCCCATTATTTTTTAAATAAAGATAACTCCTATATTTGTCTAAAGAAACAGAACTTGCAAATGTATCACAACCCAAATACTTTATTTTATGAATTTTAGCAAAATTACAAGCAAGACCATCCTCGCCATTTTCTCCATGCATTGCACCAACAATTGCGCTAAGTTTTAATTTATTAAGCTTCAGTTTTTTTAATTTCTTTGTATTTCCATATTTAAAATCATTTAATTTCATGCGATCTGCACAATAAAAATCACCTTGTAAAGAACAATAAATTAGATGAATCTCATATAATCGTTCTAACTTTTTTTTGAGCTGATAAGCTGAAATAATAGAAATTTCATGTTCATAGCTTCTACCACCAAATAAAATGCCTAAATGCATCATAATAATCCCACCCTATATAAATCTGGTAAATCATTTTCTATCAATAGCATTGCACCCTCATAATTTTTCACTAGCATTAAAAACAAACGATATCCCTCCATAAAATTTCTTACTAAATAAATTTCTTTATTATATTTTTTCAAACGAAAATAAAGATATTTCGTTTGATAATATCCAATTAAGATTACAATATCTGTACTTGCAGCAATATAGCTAACTAAGTTCTCAAAAAGTTCTTTTTTGTATTTTCCTAATTCCACCATACCAGGAGTTAGAAGAAATCTCTTCCCCTCATGAATTCTTAAAATATTTAACGCCTCTACAAACCCTTTATAATTGCTGTTAAAGGAATCATCTAATAAAGTATAAGTAGGCATTTTTTTCACTTCTAACCGATTTTTTTCTGTTTTAAATGAAAGAATTCCTTTTTCTAAACGATTCATATCATAACCCATTTCATATAAATAAGCGATAATCCCCGTCAAATTTAAAATTTGATGATTACCTACTAAAAATGAATTGACATGCAAGATTAATGTTTCATTATTATAAACATCAAATGAACCACCCTTAATATTTTTTGCTCTATAATCACCATAATATATTCCATAAGTAATTTTTTTGATTTCTCTTGGTAATGGATAAGCTCTAATATAAGGAGAGTCAAAATTTAAAACCGCAACCTCACAACCATCAGTTATTCTCATTTTTTCTTTAATGATACAATCCAAGCTACCAAAACTTTCCACATGCATATATCCTATTCCTGTAACAAATACATGTTTTGGATAAACTATTTTTTTTAGTTTTAGAATATCATTTCTATGACTGGCTCCAAATTCAAAAATAAGATTATCAAAGATATTTAAATCAGAAATGCTGTTAATAAATTTAGAAATTCCTAATTCTGTATTATAACTTTTTGGTGTTGCAGCGGTTGGTTCATATAGGTTTAATGCTTGATTTAATAATACTTTTGTTGATGTTTTTCCAAAAGAACCTGTTATTCCAATAGATAAATTAGAGTAATCTTTCATTTTTCTTTTTGCTAAAGAAAGATAAGGATGATTGATAAGGAAAGAAAGACATCGTTCTAAACATAAAAGAGGTATAATACTAAATTCAATACATAAAAGCAAATAAATTCCTACATAAGGTATAAAACCAATTCCTAAATACAGTAATCCAAGTATACCTAAACGAATGCTCCGTTTGGTAAATTTCAATCTGACTCTTGCAAACAAATAAAATATAGAATATAAAACCAAATAAATACTTGTTATCATTTGAATTACAAAAATATCTTGATGATAAACTCCAATCAATAAAACAGCCACAGGAAATAAATCATAAAACAATAAATTGAGTAAAAAATGCTTGAGGTAAAAACGAAACTGATAATGTGCCTGCTGATAAATATTTAAT
>JAIDKZ010000011.1 GCA_029051735.1 Anaeroplasmataceae bacterium
AATTAGAATAGATGCCATTAAAAAAGAAATAAGCATTAAAAATGTAGGAGAAATAAAATCTTTTTGATTTAAATAATTCAATAACATAACCAATAAAATTACCAAAACTAATAAAACTACTATACCCATTTTATTCCTCCTTTTTCATTCTAAAATAAATTAAATCTAACTTTTATTTTATATTCTAATTTTGATTCTCCTGTATATTTATATAAAGTTAAATCTTTTAATAATTTCTTTTTTAATTTCTTTGACTCTTGATAATTTCCAATATAATTTAATTCCTCTTTTATAGAATCATCTAATATCTTATCCTTTAACAACAGATAAATCTCTTTTGCCAAAATACTTCTTCCATTTCTCAAATTAGAATTTTTAAATTTTTTTATATATTCTTTTAATTTTTTTGATTTTTTCACACCTACAACATTATTTTCATGCTGTCTATAAAGAATGTAACTTTCATCATCATAAATAATAGTTCCAACAACGGATGCTACCATTCCCACCCAAACATCATGAATTCTTTTTTGAAGTAATTCATCACTAGGTTTATACTGGATCAAAATTTCTTGCAATAATTCATTCCAAACCATAGTACAACCAGAAAATAAATTGTTACACAAAATTTGCTTATATCCTGTAGAAAGCAATTTTTTGTGTCGCTTAGCCAAATAATTTCCATTAGAATCAATTAAAGTTTGATTTGAAACATATAATGTAGGTATTTTTTTTTCTTTTATTTTTTCAATTGCCTTAATTAATTTATATTCTAACCAAATATCATCTTGATCAGAAAAACAATAATAATCATATTCAGTTCCAACTTCATATACCAAATTCATAAAACTTTTTGCTAAGCCAATATTCCGCTCTTTTTTTACAATAATATTAGGATTCTCATTGTATTCATCTAAGAGTTTTAGAGTTCTTTCATCATTAGATCCATCATCGCGAATAAACAATGTTACAAAAACATCTTTTTGATTCAAAATACTATCTATTTGTGTTTGAATAAATCTACTACCATTGTAACTACTTAACAAAACCGCAATTTTTGGTATGCATTTATTTGTTTCCATAACAAATCATCACCTTTCCTACTATTTGATATATAAAATTCTTTATTTTTTCTTATGCAAGAATTTAAAAAAAATTAATTTTCTCATAAATCCTGGCATAATACAAATAAAAAATTGTATAAAGTTGGTTTTGAAGTATTGGAAATAGGAAATATAGCCCGTTTTATATATTTGTTTTCTTGCTTTCCTATATTTTTTAAAGTAAGAAAAGCCTCCACGTCTCACAATCATCGCTTGATTCGTTCTAGCAAATACTAAATAATCATTTATATTTCCACAAATTGCTCCATTTAGAATCATATCAACCCAAAGCATATCATCTTCCATTAAAGGACAATGCTTATAATTTCCTGCACTCAAAACAGATTCCTTCTTAAACATTACTGCCATATGATTAAAAGCGCTACGCTTTTTTTGATACTTTATGATTTCATTATGGCTTAATGGAACCTTTCTTTCTGCAATGATTTTAGAGGGATCTTCTTCAAATTCTTTTATGTGAGAACTACACACATCTAAATTATTCTCCAATAAAAATTTCAATTGAATTTCAAAACGATCTTTTCTTGCAATATCATCTGTATCCATTCTTGCTACAATTTCATAATTACAATGCATAATCCCTTCTCGCAAAGCCAAACCAAGACCTTGATTTTTTTCAAGTTTCACATCAATAATATTATTTCCTAAAGATTTATACTTATCTATTACCATTTGTAAATCTTTTCCTATTGGACCGTCTTGCACAATTACCCATTCTGTAGCCTTTTGGGTTTGGTTTGCAAGACTTTCTAAGCAAGATTCTAAATAATCAGCTTTCTCTTTATAATAAATACTCATTAATACTGAAAAATTCATATAAAACACCTACAATACAGTTTTAATTATACAACCTATCTCTCTAAAAAAATTAAATTTTTTAATATCTTCTAGGTTATATTTCATTTTATCATTTAGAATAACATTGATATAAACATCATCCACATTTTCAGCATTTTCAATTAAAGATGCCTCATCTTTATATTTCACACTTGCAGATGAGGTGATTCCTGCTGGCATTAATAATGTTGCTAACATTTCATCACTATATGCATCTACATATTTTCTTACCTCAGGTCTAGTTCCAACAAATGTCATTTGACCAAATAAAACATTTATCAATTGAGGCAACTCATCTAATTTTGTTTTTCTTAAAAACTTTCCTATTTTTGTTATTCTACTATCATTTTTAGTAGTAACTAGACTTCCCTTTTGATCTGCATTGACAACCATCGTTCTAAATTTAAATATTCTAAAATCTTTATTGTATCTTGTAACACGAACTTGTCTATAAAACACAGGTCCTTTAGATGTTATTTTAATGAAAAATGCAATTATCAAGAAAAAAGGAAACAATATAATTAGAGGAAAAAAAGACATAACAATATCAAAACATCTTTTTAAAAATCTTGATATTTTTCTTTTTTTTAAAATTTTATAATATGGCATTATTGCTTCCTTTTGCATTTCAATAGGGAGTTTATTCCACTTTCTCATTTCATTTCCTCATAAGTTTTTGCAAATGCATCTAATACAAAATCAACATCATCATCTGTTAAACAAGTATGAAGAGGTAATGTCATTTCATTTTTATATAAATTATAAGCATTTGGGTAATTCTTAATATCAAAACCTAAATTTATATATGCTGCATGCATTGGAAGCGGCTTATAATGGACATTTGTAGCTACACCTTTTTCTGCCATCTTAATAATAAATTGATTTCGATAGTCAACATCTTTACCATTAAATCTTAAAATATATAAATGTCCACAGGAAGAGGCATGCTCTGTATAATGATTTAATATAGTTACATCATACTTTTGTAGAAATTGATTATATCTAGATATGATTTCTTTCCTTCTTTTTAAGATTTCTGGATATCTTTTTAACTGAGCTAATCCCAAAGAAGCCATAATATCTGTCATATTACATTTATAGTATGGAGCTATAATATTATACTCCCATGCACCAAGCTTAGTTTTAGCAAGAGCATCTTTATTTTGACCATGCAATGATAGGAGTTGAAATTGTTTATATAATTCCTCATTATCAATTCCAGGGATGTCTCTCCATGTAGCTGCTCCGCCTTCACCTGTTGTTAAATTCTTAACTGCATGAAAACTAAAACATGAAAAGTCTGCTATTTCACCAGCCATTTTTCCATTTTTTGTTGATCCAAAAGAATGCGCTGTATCTGCACAAACTATGATTCTTCCAAAGGCTTTTTGAATAGGATTGTTTGCTTTAAACAAACTTTTTTTCCTTTCAACAATTTCAAAAATACGATCATAATCACAAACGACTCCACCCAAATCAACAGGAATGATTACCTTAGTTTTTGAAGTAATAGCTCGCTCTAAAGCATCATAATCCATTTCCATATTGTCTGTCTGACTATCAATCATAATTGGAGTTGCACCCACATGACACACTACACTACAAGTTGCTGTATAGGTATATGCTGGAACAATAACTTCATCACCAGGTCCAATTCCCAAAACATGTAAAGTAAGTTCTTGAGCGGCAGTTTGTGAATTTAAACATACTGCTTTAGATGTATGACAATATTGTGCAATTTCTTTTTCAAATAATTTTGTTTTAGGACCAGTAGTTATCCAACCACTTTTTAAAGTATCTACCACTTCATCAATTTCTAGTTGAGAAATATCAGGTGGAGAAAAAGGTATTTTTCTATCACTCATATTTAAACATCTTCTTTCTTTTTATCCTCTTTTAATGATTTCTAATTCTTTTAAGTATTCTAATACAGCCTTATTGTCATGACCGATTTCTAATAAATGTTCAATAATTTCATTTATTTTTGATAAGTCAAATGGATGCTTAGAATGTTCTACAAATATTTTTTCATTTTCAGTTTTAGTTGCATCAGCAGTTTTTAACAATAATTCTTCATAAAGTTTTTCACCTGGTCTTAATCCTGTTATTTCAATTTCTATGTCCTTACCAAGTTCTAAACCTGAAAGTTTTATCATGTTCTTTGCTAAATCAATTATTTTTACAGGTTGTCCCATATCTAAAATGAATTTTTCTCCACCATTTGCATAAGCGCCAGACTGAATTACAAGCCCACATGCTTCTGGTATAGTCATAAAGAAACGATTAATTTCTGCACTTGTTACTGTAACTGGACCACCATTTTCAATTTGCTTTTTAAATAATGGAATAACTGAACCATTAGATCCTAACACATTTCCAAAGCGAACCATGGAATAATTTGTATTCTTAGATTTTTTGTTCCAAGCCTCTACAACCATTTCGCAGAATCGTTTGGTTGCGCCCATAACATTCGTAGGATTTACAGCCTTATCTGTAGAAATTAAAACCATTTTTGTTGTTTTATATTTATCAGCCATCATAGCTACATTATAAGTACCTTTAATGTTATTTTTTATTGCTTCATATGGAGAATCTTCCATCAAAGGAACATGCTTATGTGCGGCCGCATGAAATACAATAT
>JAIDKZ010000110.1 GCA_029051735.1 Anaeroplasmataceae bacterium
CAGATAATCCTATTATTCCATAAATATCTTTCCTATTAACAATCAAATTGATGTCTTGAATTGCAACAATCTCTTTATTTTTCACCTTATATATTTTAGTCAAATTCTCAATTCGGATTATTTCTTCTTTCTCCATTTTTATTACCTCCTTAATAAATAAAAAAAATCTCGTCCTACAATAAGGACGAGATATAAATATCACGTGGTACCAACCTTGTTTACTAGTATTTTACTACTAGCCTATTTTTCAAGCACTATCATGCTCTATCGCTATAACGGGCGAATCCCGTTACCACCTTACTTTCTATTTACAGCTCAGCAGCACAACTCCAAGACCATCTTCATAAAACTTCTTCTTATTCTCTTTCACCATATGAGAACTCTCTATAAAGCATCCGTTTTATTACTCTTCTTTTCAACGTCATTTTATCTAATATTTAATTTTGAGATTATTATATATAAATTTTTTTAATAAGGCAAGCCTTTTTTAAAAAATACTTAATTTGAATTTATTAGAAACTGATTTTTTTAAATCATTTAAATCCGAATCTAATTTACTTTGCAGTTTTCTTTCTAATTCTTTATACTCCACAACAAAAGGATTTTTATAAAGTTTTGATTTGAGTTGCATAAATTCTGTTTGATATTTTTTTAAATCCGGATGATATTTGCCATATTCCTTTACTTCTAAATATTTAGCTTCTGCTGTTTTAAAAGCCACAATGGTATTCCTTAAGTTTGTTTTAATTGAATCTCTTAGTTCCAATAATCTTTTAAAATCAGAACTCTCTATAAATTGAGTTGCATATTCTTCTGCTAAATTATAAATGTTTTCCATAGGTCTCCTAAATTAAGCTAGTCAATGAATAAAACAATTGAAATTTGTTTTTAAAATTTTCTAACTTATCAATTGGTCTTATTTTTAAATTCGTTTGTGCCTCTTTTAAAAATTCTTTAAAATAAGCTGGCTCATAATATAATATTTTATACCATTTTGGATGATACCGCAAGTACATTAGTAAATCTAAATGCTGATAAAGATAATTCATATATTCCATTAATACCACTCATCAAATCGTTTATCAAATAATGGATCGCCAGTACTTTTCTTAGCCAATGCAGAACCTGTAGCGGCTCCACCAATTCCTCCAAACAATTCCAATACCTTTTGAATGCTTGTAACCGTTTTTGTTACTTGATCTGGATCAATCTTTTTCACATAACCAACTACCGTTTTAATCAGATCCTCTGTACTGCTGCTGGATTTTGTTTCCTTTTTTGTTTCTTCCTTAGTAGGTTCTTCTTTGATATCCTCAAATGCACCTTCTCCTAATATACAATAATCCTCATATAATTCCTGCCAAGTTTTTTGTTTACTTTGCACCATACCCTTTAGTAAGGGATGCCGTTTTACAAACTCTTTAAATTCATCTAGCTTTGCACTCATAGCCAACACCCTATTTTATTTTATGCGAAATATTGGAGTTTGTTTAATTAATTTAAGAAAAACGTAATATAATCCCAATAATAAAATGCTGTATAAAATTATAGTTAAATAGATAGGATATCCTGTCAGTAAGAAACATACCCTAAATACAACAACTAAAAAAGCACTAAGAAATATTGCTAAAAAAGATAAAATTACACTTTTTATATTTTCCCAAAATAAAGAAATTCCTTCTCTATGCAATACATAATATGCTGACATAATACATAAGGAAACAGAAATAATGGTAGAATAAATCGCCCCCATATATCCCATATGTGGAATTAACAAATAATTTAAAATGTATTTTAAAACAGCACTAAATAAAGTAGAAATAATAATATAATGGGCCTTAGGCAAGCCCAAAGAAAGTCCAATTAATACTTTATATAAACCAAAAAATATAATAAGAATAGATATATGATATAGTATTTTACCTCCATTTTCCTGCTGATAAAACATCCCATAAAGCTCTTCAGAAAAATATCGCATTACAATCATTAAAGGAATTAAAATAAAAATAATTAGATTTGAACTTATACTTGCAATATGCTTTGCCTCTTCTATTCGATCCTCTTTAAACATATAATTCATTTTAGGATTTAAAACTCCACCCAACGCCTGTGCTATAACAATAGGGAAAAATATCAATCGAACTGTTTCAAACATGTATGCTGTATAATATCCTTCTATAGGCAATAATAAGGACAAAGTCAAAGAATCAATAAATTGATAAATTGTAAAAAACATAGTAGCAATTCCAAAGGGAATGCTAGTTTTTAACAAAGTTGGAATAGAATGAAATTTTTCACTTTTTTGTTTGTAAAAAGGAAAAACCTTTATAAATAAAACAATTAAACCTAATACATATCCTAGAAAATAAATGATAAAAACCACATATATCAAATTCATATTTCTTAAAAAATGAACAGCAAATATATATAATACAAGTTTAGTAATATTTTCAATTATAATTGAAATGCAAGAAGGATACATAATCAAGTGCCCTTGCAAAAATCCTTTATAAAAATTGAGCAATGGAATTATAAATAAGGAAATGGAAGCAAATAAAAGATTTGTACGTACAACTTTAAAAGTTTCCTCTGTATATCCATCAAAAAGTGAAACTGATAAAATTTGCCTACTAAAAAATAACATAAAAAGAAAAAAACATATTCCAGCTATAATACAATAAATTGTACCTTTTTTTAATAAATAAGAAATTTTAGCATTTTCTTTCTCACCTAGCATTTTAGAAACTAATTTAGATGTTCCAGGAATTAACCCAAAACAAGATAAATCAGCAAATAAAGAAAAGGGAACATACGCAAATACATATAAAGACATTCCATTTTTACCCAAATCATTTGCAAAACGAAATAAAAATGCTAATGATAATATTTTTGCTGCCACCTGCCCTACACCTAAAATTAATGCTTGTAACAATGTTTTATCCCTCATAGCCATCCCCTCTTCCATTAGTATTTTCATAAAAAAAGGAATTCATTCATAAAATGAATTAGGTGATAAAATGTTTAATAAAAACAAAAACAATAATAATTATGAATATTATGAAAATATGCAATTAAACCGTATTTATTATGAATTAGAAGAATTAAATCGAAGAATAAGAAATTTAAATAATCGATTAAGGAGAATTGAGGGTTTTCTAGGTTTAACGCAAGATGACGAGAATAAATAGGCAAAATCCTTAACAAATTAATTTTAATCAACATATTTTAATGTAGGAGGTGACTATTAATGTACTATTCAATGCCTACATATGGATATAGTTGTGGCTGTATGAATCAGCCTTATAATTGTTGTTCTGGCAAAGGTCGAGGTGGTTATTCATACGCTTTAATCTTAGTTTTATTTATTCTTCTTGTAATTATCGGTGCAGCAAGATGGTAGTATTTTAATTTATTCTATGCTATAATTATTCTTGGTGATAATTATGTACTTAAATAAAGATATAGTAAAAGAAGGAAATCAAATCCTAAGAAATATATCAGCACGCGTTAGTGTACCACTAACAACTGCTGATTTAAATTGCTTAAAAGGCTTATATGAATATGTTGTAATCTCCAGCATGGATGATCTTGTAAAACAATATGGTATAAGACCGGGTGTTGGTATTGCAGCGCCACAAGTTGGAGTAAACAAAAGAATGTTTGCAATGAATGCTGTTGATTTTTTAGATGAAAAACAGCCTAGATATTTATTCGCGATTCTCAATCCAGTCATTACCTATAAAAGTAAGGAAATGACATATCTTCCTGGTGGTGAAGGATGTTTATCTGTTGATCGACCAACAGATAACCTTGTAACTCCAAGACATTATGCAATTACAGCTAAATGTTCCATTTATGATTTTAAATCTAATAAAATTAAAAATGTAACATTGAAACTTGAAGGATACCCTGCTATTGTCTTTCAGCATGAATATGATCATCTGGATGGTATCTTATATACAGATAAAATTTTCAAATCTGAAGAATTAGATCAAAATATTTTTCCTCTTTTTGAGGAATCTGAAGAGTAAAAAAACCGCCTAAGCGGTTTTTATTTTTTTCTATTATGTAATTTATAATTTGATTGAGACATACTAAAACTATAATCTAAATATGGCACCAGTGATTTGGGCAATAATTCTTATATTTTTAATTATGTCTTCTACGCTTGCAAAAACAATTCCTCTTTTAAAATATAGGAATTTTATATACTACCTCAAATGATACATAATTATACTTCCTGCAATTGCCACATTCAAAGATTCAGTATTATCCATTGGAATATAAATATTTTCTAAATTCAATCCCTGAACTTCTTTAGAAATTCCATTTCCTTCATTCCCTAAAACTAACGCCATTTTTTCCTTAGGTTGAATTGTTTCTAATGGTTTTCCATTCATAACATTTGTTCCAAAAACTTTATATTCTTTTAATTGAAGTATAAAATCCTTTGTTTCTCCAAATAAAAAATTTAATTTAAAAATAGCTCCTTGTGATGCACGAATTACTTTATCATTATAAATATCCACTGAAAGATTACTAATAAAGACTGTCTTAAATCCAAAAGCACAAGCACTACGTAGTAAAGTTCCCATATTTCCAGGATCCTGAACTCCATCTAAAATTAAGATATGATTGGTCAATATATTTTTTTCTATAAATTTACAAAGTCCAACTTCTTTTACTAAAGTATCTGTGTTTGAAATTTTCTTCATAACAGCCTGTGAAACTTGGGTATATCCTTCCTTTTCTTCAGTAGAAAATGCTTCAATTAATACTCCTATTTTTTTTGCTTCTTCTACTAAATGTTTTCCCTCTACTAAAAATTTTTTTTCTTTCTTCCGATATTTTGAGATAAGAAGCTTACTAATTTCTTTTATTTTCGGATTATCAACAGATTGAATCATACTTCACCTACATTATCGTTTTTCTAACAAATCTTCCAATGGTTCCTTTAGCTGGAGCAATAATTACAAACACATTAGGATCTACAGTCATACATATTTTTTTGGCTGCAGCCAATTCATAGCTTGTTAATATAATAAATGCATCTCGCTTTGGAACATGCGTGTATCCACCTTCTACACTCATAAGTGTAACACCACGCTTCAATTCCTCCATAATTTTAGCTGCAATCTCATCCACATGCTCTGATATAATATCTAAACGAACGAAATTGTAGGCTGTATGAATCTTATCAACCACAACAGAAGAAATGATAATACGTATAAAAGTATACATTGAAATTTCCCAAGCATTTGATATGATTCCACCACCAACTAATGCAATCAAGCAATTAAATATCATAGAGAATGTGCCTATGGAAACACCTTTTTCAATAGATAATGCTTGAGCAATAATATCTAAACCACCTGTAGATGTCCCAAAACGTAAAGCAATACCATTTGCAAGTCCTGTTATGAGACCACCAATTAATGCAAATAATAATTGATTATCTAAAGCTTCAATTCCAAAAGTATATACAGGAATCCACCCCATCATTATAATAGACTGAACGATAACAGAAAGCAGAGAATAAATGGAAAAACGAACAGACACTTTTTTCCAACCATACACAAATAATGGAATATTAAATACAAACGTCAATACACCCAATGGTATATCAAATTTTGTTGCCATATAAATAAGTTCACGAATGATTTGTCCAAGCCCTGTAACTCCTGCAGCGTATAATTTTGCAGGAGTTAAAAACCACATTACTCCTAATGAATATACTACAGCTGAAGATAATACTATAAAAACATGAAAAGATTCTTCTAAAACATACTTTTTTTTCATACTACAATAACTCCTATTTTATTTTCTATATAATTATATCGCGAAATTTATCAAAAAAAAAGGTGGAATTTATTTCCACCTTATAGATATATAGTAATTACTTACTATTTTTACCCTTTTCGTATAACTTCTTAGTCATTTCTCCACCTACTCTACCATTTTCTGCAGCAGTAGCATTTTTACCAGGTTGGATACCTAATTCAGAAGCAACCTCTTGTTTTAAAGCCTCTGTATTTGTAGATTTCTTAGCGCGTTCAACTGCACTCTTAGTCATACCGCCACCTACTCTACCATTCTCTTGAGAAGATTTAGAAGCCTTATTATTTGACATAGAACTTTTCTTGCTTGCCATAATTTCACCTCCTCGCAGTAATTATTGTTACCACGATAGACAAAATTATACAATTTTACTGATTTTTTAATTCAAAAATTACTTCTCTCACTTCTAACCCAAGCATAGATAAATCCAAATCACTATTTTGTTCAATTGTTATACTATTGGTATATTCTACTGCTTCATCCACTAGTTTTTCAAAATTAAATTTTTTTTCAAAACTTTCACATTTTTCAATTTTAGGAGCTGTTGCAGGAGCCTTAGGTACATATACAGTGCAGCAATCCTCAAATGGTTTGATTGATAAATCATAGCAGTCTATTCTTCTAGAAATTTGAATGATATCCACTTTATCATATGTGCATAAAGGACGTAACACTGGAATATTGGTAACATCATTTATGGTTTTCATACTTTGTAACGTTTGGCTTGCCACTTGCCCTACAGATTCTCCATTGATCAAGCATAGACAATTCTTTTTTTCTGCTAACTTAGTAGCAATCCGATACATCATTCTTCTCATAATGGTAATATTATAGCTTTCTGGTATTTGCTCTAGCAAAGCCATATGAATTTCTTTAAATGGTACCATATGCAAATTTATTCTATTTTTAGGAGCATATCTAGCCATTTTTTTAACTAAATCAACTACCTTTTGTGCAGACTCTATGGAAGTTAATGGTGTAGACTCAAAATGAATACATTCTATTTCTACCCCTTGTTTCATTGCTAGATATCCTGCCACAGGAGAATCAATTCCACCTGAAAGCATCAATAATCCTTTTCCAGCAACTCCAACGGGGTATCCTCCCATTGCCTTAATTTCTTTGTTATACAAATAACAATCATTTCCTTTTAATTCAATATGAAGCTTTATTTCAGGGTGATGAACATCAACATGTAATAAAGAGTGGTTTGCTAAAACATAGCCTGCTACTGCCTTAGTCACTTCCATAGAATGCAAGGGATAATTCTTATTTGCTCTTTTTGTTTCAACTTTAAAAGTTGTATTTTTTAAAGCAATCTCTTTCATTAATTCTAATGCAGTAGTTTTAATCGTTTGAATATCATTACTACACTTTACCACAAGAGAATATGAAGAAATACCTGATACATATTGTAATCGATTCACAACTTCTTCTGCTTCACAATTATTTAAATATATATATATTCGATCATAAGTATTTTCTATAACAACAGGCAACCCTTCCATTTTGATTGCTACTAATTCATAAAGGCGATGCAAAAACTCTTTTTGATTTTTCCCCTTTAATGTCAAATCTCCAAAACGCACTAAAATCTGATTATAAAGCATAGATAATTCCTCTTTTCTCCATAGGTATTATACCAAAATATCTCATTTTTTCAATGGAAATCTTAAGCATCACCATAGTATAATCAAAATAAATGAAGGATAAATT
>JAIDKZ010000111.1 GCA_029051735.1 Anaeroplasmataceae bacterium
CTTTTTACATCCTTTAGTATAGGTTTAGGTACATATTTTGAAATATCACAATGAAATCTAACTAGTTCTTTAATAGCAGAAGATGATACAAATTGCGTTTTAGCAGAAGGTAATAAAAATAGAGTTTCAATGTTTGCAGAAATATCTTTATTAAATTGTGCTAAATTAAATTCACTTTCATAATCACTATAGTTTCTAAGACCACGAACAATAATAGAAATCTCTTTTTCTTTACAATAGGAAACGACAAGTCCATCATAGCTTTCTACTATTATATTTGGAATATCTTGAGTACATTTTTTTATCATTTCCACTCTTTGTTCTGAACTGAAATTTGTTTTTTTATGAATATTATTTGAAACTAGTATATGAAGTTCATCAAAAATTTTACTTGCTCGTTTGATAATGTCTAGATGGCCATTAGAAAATGGATCAAAACTTCCAGGGTAAACTGCTTTTTTCATATGTTTCACCTCTTAGCCTATTATAGCATAAATTTCTAATTTTGAACATAAATTTATTTGGTGATTTATCTTGAAAAAAATGTGGATTGTTTTTCTTTTCCTTTTAACTTTATCAGGATGTAAACAGCAGATTGCTGTAAGCTATGAGAATTCTATGACTTATAAGGTATATGCAGTTCATGAAAAAAAATTACAAGTTGAACAAGTTGAAATTGAATATCAAATCACAGATATTCAGTCAATATTTGAACTTTATACAATTTATCAAAATCATTTACCAGTAGGATATTTTTCTCCTGCAAGTCCAAATATAGAACTATTAGAATATAAACAAACAAATAAGGATATTTATTTTACTGTGAATCAATTCATCTATGTATCCAATATCAGTTTGTTTAAAGAAGTATTGCAGAAAACATCACAAATATATGGGTATGAACAAATTCATATTCTTCATCTATTAAATGAATTATAAATTTAATTAAAATGAAATAAAATGACAAAATATTTCTAAATTTATATCTATAATATATTTGTTTTTGTGGTAAAATGAAATTATAGAAAATAAATGAGGTAATTTATGGATGAAGTTGTATTAGCCACAAGAAACAAAGGAAAATTAAGAGAATTTAAAAACATTCTGCCTTTTATAAATATTTTGGATTTAGATGATATAGGATATGAAGAAGAAATCATTGAGAATGGAAGAACCTTTGAAGAAAATGCAAAAATAAAAGCACAAACTCTTGCAAAGCGTACAAATATGCCTGTTTTAGCAGATGATTCAGGTTTAGAGGTGGATGCTTTAAATGGAGCACCAGGAATATATTCCGCAAGGTATGCTAAAAATGGTCATGATGATGAGGCAAATAATCAGCTTCTGATAAAAAATTTAAAAGGCAAGACCAATCGAACTGCTCGTTATGTCTGTGCAATTTGTTTATACTATCCTGATGATCGTTTTTATGTTGTCAGAGGTACTTGTGAAGGAGAAATTCTAAAAGAAGCCAAAGGGCAAGAAGGATTTGGTTATGATCCATATTTTTATTCAACAGAGTTAAAAAAATGCTTTGGAGAAATTCCTTTAGAAGAAAAAAACAAAGTATCTCATCGTTTTAGGGCAATCCAAAAAATCAAGGAGTTTTTAAAATGAAGCTACTATTGATTAGCGACTCTCATTCCTTTGATTTATCTAATATTTGCTTTAAGGAATACGACTATGTATTTCATGCAGGGGATTATGGTAAATCGATTTCATGTTTAGAGAAAAATAACATATATTTTGTCAAAGGAAATTGTGATTTAATAGGGGAAAACAGCAAGGTGATTGAGTGTTTCGGAAAAAGAATTTTATTAATTCATGGAGATGCTCAAAATGTGAAATATGGTTTGGATCGGTTGATTTATAAGGCAATGGAATGTAAAGTGGATTACTGCTTTTTTGGCCATACGCATACGCCAACATTTTTTCAAGCAGAAAATATTGTTTTTATTAATCCAGGTGCATTTCCTTCATATGTAATTTTAACACAGGATAATATTGGGTTTTATCATAAGGGAAGTAAAGAAATAAAAGAAGTAAAGTGGTGATGAATGCATGTATATTAATGAAGTATTACAATTAGATAAGGTTTCTGGTTCTATTAAAAAAATAGACTTATTTTTGACTGGTTGTAATAAAAGAAGCATGGACTATTATAAAGCCTATTGTTACCGCAATATTGTTCTTCATGCTATTGGAAAAACCAATGATGCATTAAAATCTCTATATGGAATGGTTGTTGATTTTTCTAAAATGGAAGATGATGCCATTGTTTGTATATGTGATGCCATTATTCAAATTACAATGGAAGTCAATCGGTTAGATGAGGCTGCAAAATATATTAAAATCAAAAAAGAACATTTGCGTGTTTCTAATGCAATTTTAAATATTATAGATGAAATCAATTTGTCAATGGCAAAAAAAGATTATAGTTTGGCAATTATGCATTTAAATGCTTATTTGACAGATGATATTACAAAAGATGATATGATATGGGGATATGAACAATTAGCAAAAATTTATTATGAAATACATGAAATTCCTAAATTTTTAGAAATTTCAAATCGATTAGAAAAGATTTATTCTGAAAGCATCAATACCAATCGATTAATTGATTTATATTCTATTCGTTTGAAATTAGCATATGATGCTGGAAATCATATCAAAGTCATTTGTGATGCAAATCGTTTGTTGAATGAATATGATTTGCCAAAAGAAATAAAAATGAAGACAGCAACACTTTTAATGGATTGTTATCTCAAAAGTAAAGACTATCGTAAAGCTGCTATTATAGAAAGTAATTATGAAGAAGATTTAAACGAAGTTACTTCCAATACAGCGTTAGAGTTTTCTAAGGTTAGTTTAGAGCTCTATAAGCAAACGAATTCTTTAGTTTCAATTAAACACTATCAAGATAAAATTGCAGAATTCAGCCAAGAAAAGAAAAAGGAAACTGCTAAGAAAAAGAATAGTAGAAATACAATCATCATTCCAAAGATAAAAGAAGAAATTGTAGAAGAGGATGTAGTTGTCTTTAAAAAACCAGTTCAATTGATTGAAGATAATATTCCTCAGGCTTATGT
>JAIDKZ010000112.1 GCA_029051735.1 Anaeroplasmataceae bacterium
CACGCAGTAGACGGCATACGCGATAAGAGTCCTTATCGTTTTATCGGATATGTTTATAAGAGACAGTGTATATATTTTAAAAAAGCTATATTTCTATAGCTCCTTAAGATAGGTATTTGAATCATCAAATTCAATTTTTTGTTCCTTATACAAAGCGCCATACGCTCTTTTGAAAGCTTTTCTTGACATACGAAAAACTCTTTCTATATCCTCACTTCTAGATTTAGCAGTAAAATTCATTACTCCATGATTGTCTTTCAAAAAAGATAATATAATTTCTTTATCTGTATCCATTAAAATTTCTTTATGTTGATTTAAAGTACCATAGGCTTCTTTTTCTAACATTTTTGTTATTGTAACAATAACTTCTTGACCTAATCTATATTGTCCCCGCATTTGAGCAAGCGGAACAAATATATAAATGTGATCTTTACTGATTAATCCCAATCCTTTTTCAGCTATTCTTATTACATAAGCTTCGACTTGTTCTTGCTCATAATACTTTATAGATGGATTTAAAGACTGAATATCAAAGCGATTGAGTGGTTTTGCCACTAAAGCGTTTTTCTTAATTTTCATTCCACAAAAAATTTTATCCTGTACTACTGGCCACTGACTTTTTTGATATGGAAGATAATCTTTTGAAATTAATAAATCCTTTGGCGTATTATTGTGAACAAAAACGCCCACCTCATCCATCACTTCAACTACTTCTAAGAATCCTGATTGATCTAAAGTAATCAAAGGGGGATGCATTGTTCCTGTAGGTCGATTTTCTTTATCTGTATAAACAAAAACGTTAACTTTTTCTCCTATGGTAAGTTCTTGTTTTGACTCTTTAAAATGCATTAAAATTTCTGATTTTCCATCCGTAAGCATATACCCTAAATCAGATTTTCTAATTACAGAAAGACTATTATATTTTCCAATTTCAATCAATTCCTGTCACCATCCTTGTAGTTGCGGTCTGTTTGTTTTAAATACATTTCTTTCTTAGATGAAAAAGATTGTTTCTTTCTTTGTTCAATTTTTTTAATTAATTCCTTTTCTTTTGTAGTAAGTTCTTTCATATCTTAACTTCCATTTTTCCTTGTTCTTTTAATAATTCAATTATTTTTAATATATTCTGTTCAGACGCATAAGTATCTGCTGTCTTTGTATTATAATATATCTCTAAAAATCTTCGATCCATCGTATATAAAGTTAAACAATTCGTAACTAAATTATAGGTTCTTAAATTATAAGATGCTATATCCAAAATTGCAATCTTTAAATCATGAGAAGGTTGCAGTTTCTTTAAAAAAAGAGTCAGCTTTTGAAAATACAAATGCTCTTTTCCAATGGATAAAATAAAATCTGCTTGTCCCTCTAAATAGATTTTACCAATGTTCTTTTTCATATAAACAATTGCAGGTCTGTGACCTTTAATACAACCACTCGTACGATATTCTAAAATAATTTGCTTGCGATTCATAAAAGTCACCTCTTCCTTTAATTATTATACCAAATTTCATCTTATAAAACAATTCTTAAGAATAAAAGTGAAAAACCATTTGACAAGCGCTTACATTAGTGATATCATATTGATGTGATAAAAAATTAACTTTTCAAAAAATCTCTCCCAAATAAAAAGAACTGTATGAAATTTACAGTTCTTTTATTTTATATTTTGAAGAAGTTTTAAATATGCATCATAGGAAGAATCAATCGTGCCAGCACCCATAAAACATATGACCACATCTTTTAATTTACTCAATTGTTGTTGTGTATGATAATCATAATTTTGAAATCCTAAACACTTATATAGTTTACGTTCTAATACTAGATTATGAGCTTCTCTAGCACTACTAAATAGTCCATATAAATAACAACAATCAAATTTACTTAATTCAGTTTTAAATTCATGAATGAAACTTTGTAGCCGAGTAATCGTGTGTGGTTCAAAAATACAAATCAGTTTCTTTGCTTTATACTCCTCTTTTAATGCTTCAAAAACTGTTTTAATTTCATTTGGATGATGCGCATAATCACAAATCACAATTTGTGAATGAATTTCTTTTTTTTCAAGCCTTCTTCTAGGCATAATAAATCCATCCATATTTTGTTGAATCTTATAATCCTTTTCATTCATTATTTTGGCTACTAAATAAGCTGCAACAAAATCATAAGCAAATTTTTCACCTATGATAGGCAAGTAAAATTGTTTATTCAATATGGTAACTTTCCCTTTTTCATATTGAAAAACAACATCATTATTTAATTTTTTTCCAAAAGTAATTACATGATCCGCACGATAAGAAAATTCATCTCCATTGATTATACATAATTTACTTTGCTTAGAAAATTGAACAAAAGCATTATAATAATCTTCACGAGTTTTAAAAAAATCAATATGATCGTAATCCACATTTAAAATAACAGCAATATCTGGATGATAATTTAAAAAAGTGTTCTTATATTCACAAGCTTCTAAAATAAAATTATCTTTTCCTTTTATTTGAAAAGAACCATCTCCAATCAAACTTGTATTATTAGGAATTAAATCTGATATCATTTTAGTAGTTGTCGTTTTCCCATGAGTACCAGAGATACATATCCAACATCTATTCTTAAAATAATATGTTAAAAAAAGCGGATAATTAAGATATTTATATCCCATATTTTGAATATAGTTTGTTACACTATGATTTTGAAAAGCATTTCCTATAATATAAAAATAGCTTTTCCCTAATTTCATATTACTAAAATTCTCTATACTGATACCATCAACATTTTCAAAAGTGTAAAAATCATCTGCTACATCTACCCCTTTTACAATATGCCCTGCTTGGTAAAGAATTTTTGCTAAAGACCCCATCGCAGCACCTTTTATACCAATTAAGTAATAGATCATACATATCACCTATACATTTTATGTGAAAGGATGAAAAAAAAGAAGTTTTAAATAAAAAAACAAATGCCTTATCTTAATAGATAAAGCATTTGTTTGAAAAACGCTTCATGTTTATCTTTCATTAAATTCATTCTTCAATAACTAGCAATCTTAAAAAAATATAACCACAACACAAATAATGCCAATGATAATTCCTAAAATCCAAGAAAATGTCTTAGCAATCTTTAAAGTTTTCCCCCTTTTTCTAATTGTTTCATTAATATAGAATCGATTTTCTTTTTCAATACTTTCTCCATCAAAAAGTACTGCAGTTTCATTTGCTTTAAAAGAAGACAAAACAAAATTTAAACAATTTCTTCCATTCAAGTCTACACAAGATTTATACAACAGAGATTTTCCTGTTTTATCATATTGTATATCAAATATACCAAAAAAACTAATAATAAAGAACAGATAATGAATCAAAAACCAATATTTACTTTCAAGTGGTTGATAGTTATAAATTTCTATTTCTGCGGTTTGTTCTTCTATAAAGAAATGTCCAATAAAAACATTTTTTCTCTTGTTTTTTGTTAATGAGATTTCTTTATTATTTATCAAAAGAACTGGTGTTAAATAAGACTTATTCTTTATACTAATCATTATCTCATACATGTGTCTTCCCTCCAAAAAGAATCAATATGACAATAAATATAACCATCATAAAAATAGATATGATAAGTTTGTTTTTTGTTTTTCGTTCTTTAGAATCAAAACATAAGAGTACAAAAGAAAAAACCAATATAACACCACAAATCCCAGCAACAATAGGCATCCATCTCTCCACTTGCATGAGAATAGAGTTCACATTCTGTCCAAGACTCCATAGACTTCGAAATTCTTCAGATAGTAAGACAACACCTAAAGTAAGTAAGGATATTACAATTAAAACTACATAATAAATTATTAAAAAGACTTGAGAAAACGTAATTCCAAGTATAATGATAATGCCAAGAACAGAATAATTAAAAAGTATACTACCAAGATGAGCTAAATTTTTCTTCCATTCTATGCTCATTTTTTATCCTCCTTTATTTTTATCAAACGCTAATTCTACTTCTATTATACCATAAAGAAAGATATGATGCCTATCATTTTATCTTGTAGAAAAAAAATTAATATGCTATAATCCATTGTAGTTAAGAAAGGGGTGCTGATTTACAATGCGTTTCTAAAACCTATAATCATGCTAATCTAAATTAATTTTTTTAATGTCTCATTGAAGTGAGGTGTTTAAAAAATGAAAATAAATGATATAACTCTGATTTTAAAAAGTGGAAGGAAAATTGTTGAACACTTAACTTTCACATTGAATCAAAAGGATAAACTAGCAATTATTGGTGAAGAGGGCAATGGAAAATCTACCCTTTTAAAATTCATATATGATAAAAATTTAATAGAAGATTATTGCTATTCTACTGGTACGATAGATATAGAAAAATATAATATTGGCTATCTTGAACAAACGCTAAACAGGAATTGGAATGCTTATCAAGTTTTAGATTTTTTTATTATACCTGGTATTGGTCAAGATCCATACTATGAAATATATAACCAGTTTTATATGATAGAGACACTTTTTAAAAAATACAATTTAGATTTAAGCATAATAAATGAAAATAGAGCAGTTCATACCTTATCTGGTGGAGAAAAAATAAAAATACAATTAATAAAAATTATAATTTATTCTCCCCTCCTCATCCTTTTAGATGAACCAACTAATGATATTGATTTGGAAACGATTCTATTGTTAGAAACTTTCATTAAAGAAACCAATACTCCCATTATCTACATTAGTCATGATGAAGAACTCTTAAAAAATACTGCAAACATTATCTTACATTTAGAACAAATAAAAAGAAAAACAGAGATGAAATACACTTATCTTAAAATAGACTATACTTCTTATCTAGATTTAAGAAATAAAAAAATGGACCAACAAAATAAAGATGCATATCGCACTAGAAAAGAAAAAGAGGAAAAAAGACAAACCTTAATGCATCAGCATCTATTAGTAGAAAATGATTTAGATCGTGCCGTACGAACTCCAGAATGGGGACGCCTATTGGCAAAAAAAATGAAAAATATAAAGTCCTTAGAAAAAAAACTAGAACAGATGCCCATTGTAGATTACGCACAACCTGAAGAAGCAATAAATGTTTTTTTTAGTTCTTCTATTTATTTCCCAAATGGTAAAACGGTTATCAATATAACAAATCTAAGTTTAAAAACAAATGAGAAAATACTTTCAAAAAATATAAATTTTAAATTACATGGTCCTAAGCATGTATGCATAATTGGGAAAAATGGGGTTGGAAAAACTACATTCATTAAACTCATTAATTCTATACTACAAGATAAAAAAGACTTTCATGTTGGATATATGCCACAAAATTATGAAGAAGAATTGCCTTTAGAATTATCAGCAGTTACCTACCTTCAAAAATTTTTAGGTTATGACAAAGAAATAAAAGCTAAAATCATGTCTTCTTTAGGTGCTATGAACTTTCAAAAATTTGAGATGGAAGAGAAAATCAAAAATCTATCTGGAGGACAAAAAGCAAAGTTATTTTTGCTTAAACTGATTCTTTTACAATACAATGTACTTTTACTAGATGAACCCACTAGAAACCTTTCTCCTTTGTCTAATCCAGTTATCCGTTCTAACCTCAAAAATTATAAAGGAGCTATTATTGCTATAACTCATGATAGAAAAATGTTAGATGAAGTAGCTGATGAAATTTATGAACTCAATAAAGATGGACTTTATAATATAAATATGGGCTAGTAGAATAGCCCATATTTATATTTGTTCTTCTAAATTTAATATTTCTTCTGCTTTGTTGATATATACTTTTAATTCTTGTGTATGATCTAAAATAAATCTTGCATATATTTTTGCTTTAGCATTTTGCCTTATAAAATAATACATCATTAAAACATATGCATTAACTAAATTTAAAAATTTTTTATTTGTATTTAAAGGATATAGGGTTTCTATATTTGAAATTGATTCACTCGTTCCTAAAATTTTTATTGTTTGATTATATTGCTTAAAAATTACAGATTGCTTAGGAAATTGTTCTATAGCTAAAGTGATTGCCTGTTTTGCTTCTTCCCATCGTTCTGTATTAATATAATACACAATCTCAATTTGACAATAAGTTAATAAATAGGAAGAAAAAGTTGGCTTTTCTATACTCTCAAATAATAAAGCGGCTTTTTCTTTATCTACTGCGAATAAATAGTTTGCTTGTAAAGTATACATGTAAGAAAGCATTTCTGGATGCAAAGGTTCCTTATAGAATTCCTCTATTTTTTCCTTAAAATCACTATAGATTGCTGTTTTATTCATAGTTCGCAATGCATGATTCAGTGGGTTGATTATGATTGACAATATGATATATAGCATAATTGCAAATCCCAATATGATTATAATTTGTAATAATGGGTGAATGTTTAAAAGTAAAAAAGAAAAGCTTATTAAAACACTTAAGAATAAACAAACATAAGAAAGCATTCTATGCTTTTTAGATGCATAAGCTACATTTAATTTCCCTTTCACAGGAGAAACTCTTTGTAATCCAAAAATAGATTTTCTTCCCTCATTGTTTGTTTCAAGATGAATGCTTGTTCTAGCAATTGTAACAATCATCATAACTAGATATATCAATGAAAAAAACCATATAGAAACATTGAAATATGACATGGAATCCAACTTCATCATAATAAATATGATGCCTGCAAAAATAAAGAATACCATTCGTTTTATACTTAAAACGATTATAAATTCTAATAAATATAAAACAAACATAATACCAAATAGAATTAATAAAACCCATTCTATATTCTTTGGAATCAATAATCCAAGTTCAGCATCAATTTTGAAAATAAAGCCAAAAGAAAGAATAATAATACATAAACAAATTTCAAGAAAACGCATAAAATATAAACTAAATTTTTTCATTTTATTCCTCTTTTCTTTAAGTTCTATGAACTTGCTTACAATGTGGACATATCTCTTCTCCATCATTTGTTAATTTTGTGATATTGCGATAAAACATTTGACCTTCCGCTTTTTGTCGATATAGCCAACGATCTTCTTTCGCATAATCTTCTTCTCTTACTCTATTTTTTGGAAGGTTGGCTATTCTTGTATAAAAGTATTTCTTCTTTTCTGTAGAACAAAAACCTTGATGAATTTCCGTTCTACAAGAAGGACAAATATAGAAAGATGATATCTCCTCTTCTTGTTTTACTTGTGTTAATTGATGATTACAAAAAGGGCATTCTACTCTTTTTTCATCTGTGTAGATCATTGTACGCAAAATGATTTGTTGAATTCTTCTAAAGGATTCTATATTTGAAATACTAATAAAACACTCCTGATTTCCAATCATATGATAAGGTCTACATATAATATATTCATCTGCAAAATAGAATTCTTTTATTTTAAAGAATTGTTCATTATTTTGTTCTATTGTTGGAATAAAAATAATCTTATAATTTGAATCCTTCTTGATTTCCATTTCAATCAAGCTCAACTGATCTTGTTCTATTTTTTTTATATTTAATGTCCAATCCTTAAATTGAAATTTTATATTCATTTTTTTTAACTGAAATTCTTTTGTCTCATCACAAGTAAAAT
>JAIDKZ010000113.1 GCA_029051735.1 Anaeroplasmataceae bacterium
GATATATATTTTCCCCCATCTGATAAATTGTATCTTTTGGGTTTCCATATAAATCTTTTGACATTGTTTTGATATACTCATTTGTCTTAATCCCAACTAAGGTATCATCTAAATAAATATATTCTAAAACGAATTCCTTATGATTTACATAGTTGATTTCTTTGACAACTCTTTCTTTAGAATCATACATATATTCTATATAAGGAAGTACATTTTCCCCTTTTATTTTATTTATTTTAAGTACTTTACCATAAAAATCTGATATTTTTTCATATCCAGTCTGATCACAAAATAAAGTTCTATTATAAATTTTAGATGTAGATTTCTTTTCAACAAACGTACAATATAATTGATGATTAATATAAAGTTCTTTTTCCTTGCCAAATTCATATGTGTATTGATACTGCATACCTTCTGTGTTATATTCTATAAGTTTTCCCTTCTCATAGATGCATGTATTATAGTTTTCTAGCCCATCTTCATTTAAAGATATTGAAGTTGCTGAATCACTATTATGTAGATATAAAACATTTCCATTTGGGGATGTTATAGAAACTAAAGTGTGATTCAACTGCTGGTATGTCGTTTTATACCCTAATTCATTTGCATTTGAAATCACAATTCCATCTTCATCTATATCAGCCTCTTCCATATATGCTAAGTTGGGCATACTTTTATAATAAGATTTCTTATGAATACAATCTCCTTGTGAATTATAAGTATACTCAATAACATTACCTAAAGAATCAGATTCTTTAAGTATTTTATTTTGCTTATTATAAAGAAAGTGAGTTTCAACTTCTTTAACCTCTTTACGGACTAGCATTGCTGCAGAATCATATTCATCATATGTAATTTTAGTTAACTGTTTTTCTAATAAATCTTTGAGATTATAAAAATAACTTACTTCTTTTTTTTGTACAAAGTATCCTTCCTTTTCCAAAAGTGTATTTTTAACAGAAGTAACTTCACTAAAACATTCATATACTTTATGATGAGTTTCATTATTTTCACTATAGATATATTCTCCTTGCGCCATAATCAAATGATATAATTTACATTGTCCATTATTCTCTCTATAATCAAAATAAACATTCATTTTATTTGGAATAAGAACTTGTCCATTTTCATCTTTATCTAAAGTAATAGGGATAGCAACAAGCTGTTGACCTTTAATTTTTGGATTGAAAGAAACACTATATTCTTTTAAATGATTTTCATAATAAAGATTACATCTAATTTCAAATCGACATTCTGTTTCCTGATGATTATAAAAATGCTCACAATATGCAGTAACTCTTCTTTGTCTTATACCTTCTACGCTATCTGCACTCGCAAGTGCGTATAAAATATAATCTGAGGTGTAAGAATTAAGAGGGGTAACATTAAAAGATAGAAGATCTTCTTCAATTAAAGTAGGTTCTACATTTAATATTTTAGAATGATTCTTATTAGAAGAGATTACAAAATTACAATGGTTTAGCTCATAGTCATATGTTGTAATTCCTTCAATTTCATCTTCTTTTAAACAATACTCTGTTGTTAAAGAATTATTTACATCAAAAAGATAATGTGTAGACAAAAGATTTTGATTATTTGTAACAGTAATATGATTCTCATCATATAAGAAACTTAACTCTTCTTGAATTGTCAAAGAAGGAAAAGAAATTGTTTTTAATTTTGAAATCAAATTATGTTGATAATCAATCTGGAAACCCACTTCATCTATATCCTGAATCTCAATTAAGGTATTATTTAAATACTTTAATGTGTAAGATTCTCCATTTGAATATATAAATTTAGTTAAATAACTATCTGTATAACTAAAATCAATATACGCATCAATCTCATTTAAAATTCGAATTAACTTTTTCTTACCATTATAAATAAATTCTATTTTATGATTTTCTGAATCAATAATATGTTTGATTTGATGATCATCATTATACTCTATGATTACTTGATGTTCATAAGCATCAAAAATAGCACAAAGCATACCATACTTATTAAATCCAAATACAAGTCCTTCTTCATTGATTAAATAGAGTTCAGGGACTTGTTTGTAAAGTAATTCTAACTGATATTGTTTTTGTTGTTTTAACAGGGCATATTTCTCAATAAGCAAATCAGTTCTTTTTTTTATTAATTGATACTGCTGAATGGTTCTATTTTTTTGTAAATTTTCAAATGCATTCTGTTTTTGTAAATATTGTTCTTCTTTAGACAAAAGAGCATTTTGAGAAGCTATAATACTTTTTTGATAATTAATTTCTTCTTTTTCTATTTCTAATGAGATTTCTTGAATGTTTTGATTCAATAGATTTACTTTATCAGAAAAAGATTGACTATAGTATTCAGCTAATTTAGCATAATCTGAAATCTGGTTAAATTTTTCTTCATCTTTATATTTATCCATTAAAGCAAACTTTTCTGCATTTTTACCATCAGCATCTTTAAACACAAAACGCTTTAAATTTTCATCATAAGAAATGTAACTTGCTATGTAGGAATCATGAGACAAATTTGACAATCCACCAATATCCCTGTTTTCTCTTTTAGTCTTAGAATAATATTGTTCTTTTGTGTTATGGAGTTTTTCCTTTTTTGTAATATTATAAGATGCCATTTGTTTTTCAACTAAATCTTTGGATTGCTTATGATAGTCATCTTTTAAAGTTTCCACTTGTTTATACTCAGGCGTATCAAAAATATAGGCTTCTTCCATTTGTAAATTTAAATCTTCAGTTGCTTCTTGTATTTTATTTTCTAACTGTTCAATCTCTTCTTCTAATTGAATTAAATCTTCATGTCTTAGATCAATCTTATCACTATTAACAAAATCTTTGTAATCACTTTTTAAAGTCATTCCTGAATCAGACTTCACTTCTATATAAATCAGATGTTCATTATATTTTAAAGTTCCATCTTCAAATACCTCTATATCACTTCGTTTTAAAGTTTGACCAGAAGTGGTTTTATAAACTCTTTTGTCATCTTCATCCTTGTAATAAAAAATTTCTTCAAATATTTCTTCACTGCCATCAGGTAAAGATAACTTATACTTTGATGTTCCATCTATTTTAGAAAGAGTTTGTTCAAGATTTAAAAGAAATCCTGTTCCATATCCTTTATCTATTCCATTGTTTTGATAGATATGGGATATGGAAAAAGGAATTGCACCACTTCCACCTTCAAAATCTAAATGTGTAAAATTCATACGTTTTTCATTCAAATTAAGGCTGATTTCTCCTCTTTGATTAGTAGAATAAGTTAGTGTTTTTTTCTTCATATCATTCTAACCAATCCTTTCTATAAGAGTTAGAACAATTTACGTTTTTAGTTAAAGATATAATTTCTTCAATTTTATCAGAAACTGAATCTAAAGAAAATTTAATTTTATTATCAATTGCAAATTGATTAATCTTAGTTAATACATAGTTTTTCTTTTCTGTCCCCGTATAATTTTTAAACTGTTCTGCTTCAATAATAAATGTGTTTAACTGATCTGTAATTGATAACATTTGTTCTATAGTTTTTGTAACTTTTTTATTTTTGCTTAATTTAATAATTAAGGTAAGTAAACTTACTAAAAAACCTAATGCTGTTCCCATAAAAGAAAGAATAATTTCTAAGTTCATCATTTATCTTCCTCCAAATACTTTAAAATTTCACTTGGAACTAAAGTCACAGAAGGAGTATCAGAATTTATTAAATTTTTGTACCAATTTAATATTTTATTGTGCGTTTCTTCATCTTCAAACAAAATTCCATAAATCACATCACTTTTATATTTTTTAAAAGCATTTTGTAAATCTTTGAGTTTGTATGAAACAGAAGGAATATCGTTTTGTTCTTTTATAC
>JAIDKZ010000114.1 GCA_029051735.1 Anaeroplasmataceae bacterium
TAAGATAAAAGGGGAGTTATTATTAAGTTATTCTGATTTAAAAGCAAAAGAAAATTTAGTTTCTGTTTTCAACTATTATACAAATGAAACAATGACGATTCCACTTGATCCTAAATTTGATATTATAGCAAATAGTCAGAAATATTATAAAAAATATCAAAAGGCTAAAACAGCCATTCACTATATTAAAGAACAAATGCAGTATGCGAAAAATGAGATAGAATATTTCAAAGTTCTTTCTTCACAACTGAATCATTGTTCCTTAAATGATGCTTTAGAAATTCAACAAGAATTAATTATCAATAAATATTTATTACAAAATCAAGCAAAACAACTCAGTAAAAAGCAAAAACCAAGTTATATTACTTATATTGTTAATGACACTTTCATTAGCGTTGGAAAAAATAATATACAAAATGAATATATCACGCATAAACTTGCTAAATCCAATGAATTTTGGTTTCATGTCCAAAACGCAAGTGGAAGTCATGTTGTTGTTCACACACAAGAGTTAAATGAAGAGCTAATTCGAACTGCTGCATTACTAGCTGCTTACTACTCCTCTTTATCATTATCTTCCAGTGTGGCCGTTGACTATACCCAAGTCAAATATATAAAAAAAATACCTGGAAAAAGAAATTGCTTTGTCACCTATACACATCAAAAAACAATTTATATTGACCCAGATATAAATATAGTAAAGAATTTGAGGATAAAAAGATGAATCAATATAAAAAATTTGCTTATTATTATGATGAGGTAATGTCTTCTTTAGACTATAATTTATGGTTAGAATTTGTTGAACCTTATTTAAAACCAAATTTTAAAATTTTAGATTTAGCTTGTGGGACTGGAACCTTACTTACTATGCTTAAATTGAAAGGCTTTTCTGTTGTAGGCCTTGATTTATCAAGTGAGATTATAGAAATAGCAAAGGAAAAAGCCAAAATAAATCATTTAAATATTCCTTTTTATGTGGCAGATATGACAGATTTTTCTTTAAACGAAACTTTTGATTTGATTACTTGTTTTTTTGATTCTGTAAATTTTTTAAAAGATGAATCACAAATTCAAAAATTATTTTCTTCTGCATTAAAGCATTTAAACAAAAATGGTCTATTTATTATTGATGTATTTTCTAAAGCTTTATTTCAAGAATATGAGAATTCCTTTATTGAAGAGGATTATACATTGTTTCAAATTAATTGGACTACAAAAAAAATAAACAGCACAACATTAAAACATGATATTACAATTTGGGAAGGTGATGCAAAATATAACGAAAGTTATTATGAATACTTTCATAAAATAAAAAGCTTAAAACACAAAGGATTTAAGCTTTTAAGAATTAGTGGAGATTTTAAGGATTCTTTAGAAGATGATGATGAAAGAATTTTATTAGTCTTCCAAGCCCTCTAACTCTAAATATGTATTTTTTAAAGTATATAAAAACATATAAATTTCATCCTCATCCCAAACGCCTTTACGAAGAAGGTCTAAAACCTTGTTAGATTCATCATATATCTTATATGCACCAAGATTTAATGAAATCCCTTTTAAAGAATGAATGTAGCATTCAAGATTTTTGGATTCCTTGTTTTTCACAAGAAACAAATAATCATTTTCAAAATTTTTATAGCTATCTAAGAAGCTATTTTTAATTTTTGAAAATATATGCGTATTCCCCATAAGATAACGCATAGCAATTTCCATTGAAATATAATTCATCTTACAGCCTCCGTTTTTCTTTAATTATAGCTGTCAAAATAGATAAATTTTGTCGAATGCTGCCAGTTATATACTTATTTTTTCTTCATTTGTAAAATTAAAGAAAGAATTGTAAAATTCCTTTATCGCTTTAATGAGATCTTTTAAATCTAAACTACCTGCTGTTTCATATGCAGAATGCATTGCAAGTTGAGCTAATCCAATATCAACTGAAGGAATAGAAACATGGCGTAAAGAAATAGCACCTAAGGTTGAGCCACCTAAAATATCACTACGATTAGTGTTTTTTTGAACATTCACATTAACTCTTTGACATATGTGTTGGAAATAAGCACTGGACATACCATCAGTAGAATAAGACCCTCTTGCAGCATTTTTAATGACAATACCTTGATTTAAATAGCAAGCATTTGTTTTATCATATTTTTCAGGATGATTTGGATGATATCCTTGAGCATTATCTGCAGAAACCATAAAGGAATTAGCAAGCATTTGGTAATATTCCTCTTCTGTCTTAGATAAGGCTAGGCAAATTCGTCTTAGTGAAACCTCTAGCATCGTCCCATCAGCTCCCTGAATTGTTGAAGAACCAATCTCTTCATTATCAAATAACATGCATACATTGATTGCTTCAGAAGGATTAGACTCAAGTAGTGCACAAAGTAATCCATAAGAACATTCTAAATTATCAATTTGTGGAGCCATGATAAATTCTTGATTTACACCTACAAGCATTCCTCTATCTAAATTTGTCAAATATAAATCAGAAGATACTATATCTTCTTTTTTTATTTTTAATTCTTTAGAAATCATATCGTATAAATCCTTGTTACCTATTGTTTTATCCTGGAATAAAGGTAACATATCTACCTGAGGATTTAATTCAATACCCTTATTAGCATCTCTATTATAATGAATTGGCATATTAGGTATCATAGCAATTCCTTGTCTTAAATTGACAAGTTTAGAAACAATCTGATTCTTTTCATTCACAATTACTCTGCCTGCTACACCAAGAGGGCGATCCATCCATGTAGAAAAAATTGGACTACCATATACTTCAACATTAAAACTTTGATAATTTCCACGTTCCAAACAAAAGTTTGGCTTTAATTTAAAAGTAGGAGAATCGAGATGCGCTGCAGTTATATTAAACCCCTTTACCTCCCCATTAGGAATTACAAATGCTAAAACTGAAGACATATTCCTACCTATAAAGTACTTTCCGCCCTTTTTCAAGTTCCATTCCTGATGTTCTAATAATTCTTGAAATCCATGTTGAATTAAAATCTCTTTAATTTTCTTAGCCGCATGAAAAGCGGTTGGTGTTTCTTCTATAAATTTTAAAAAGTTATTCATTTTTATTTTTCTCCTATCAAACATTCAAAGCAAAGCTCATCAGCTATAAATCCCATAAATGCTTCCTTATTTTCTAATTTATAACGACCAATTTTTATTTTATCATTATATTTAGCTTCTTTGCTATAACTTATTTCAAATTGTTCTATTGTTTTATTATTTTTATAAAGATCACTATGATTGTAAATAATAGTTAAATATTTTGCATTATTCATATGTCCATTATGATCTAAGTCATCCAATGTTACTTCATACCAAAATTCATAATCAATTAAGCTTTTATCTAAGCCTAATTTACGTTTCTGTTTTTCAGAATATAAACAATTGTCAAAATACTCTCCATTATAATTTATTTTATCAGCACGAACTAAACTTCTAGTGTTTAAATCCATAACCACCCACAAAGAAATCCCATGAATCAAATGTTGTCCATCTAAAGAACACATTAGATATTCTCTTTCAAAATCCAACCTTCCCTTTGGTTTTGGCCAGGTAGAAATTAAAACATTTTCTAAATATGGAGGTGCCTTTACAATCTCTATTTTTTGATAAAGCACAACCCATGCTAAATTGTTCTTTTTAAAATCAAGATAACCTACACCAATTTCATCAGCATGCAACCCAGCAATATCTTGAAAAATATCCAATATAGGAGCAGGTTTCATATGATCTTGTGAATCTACATCCCTTGTCTGCACAAAATAATTCATCTCTTTTTTCATTACTGCCATAATAATCACCATTTTTAATTATACTAAAAAAAAACAAAAATTGCAAAAAAAATATCAATAGAGGACAAGTCCTAAATTGATAATTCTATTATAGATTTACATAAGAACCATGTCAATAAAATAAAAGCATGAAAACGATATCATGATAAAAAAATTAGCAATTATGATAAAATATTGATGGTGATAAAAATGAAAAACTATTTACAAAAAGCATATTGTTTTGACGGAACTGTTCGAATATATGCTGCAATAACCACTGAAATATGTCAAAAAGCTCAACAAATACATAATTTATGGCCAACATCATGCGCGGCTTTAGGGCGGTGTCTTACAATTGCTGCCATTATGTCTGCAACTTATAAATCACAAGAGCATTTAACAATAAAAGTATGTGGAGATGGTCCAATAGGACAGATTACAATTGAAGCTACAGATGGTACTGTTCGTGGATTTGTGCATAACCCTGGTGTGTACCTATCCTATAATAATGGTAAACTGAATGTTGCTGATGCAGTAGGAAGAAACGGATATATAGAGGTGATCAAGGATTTGTATATGAGACAACCATTTTCTTCTACCGTTGAACTAGTCAGTGGAGAAATTGCTGAAGATTTTACTTATTATTTTGCTAAATCTGAACAGATTCCTTCTGCTGTTGGTTTGGGAGTATTATTTGATACTGAATCTAAAGTAAATGCAGCAGGCGGATTTTTAGTTCAAGTTATGCCAGGATGTAAAGAAGAAACAATTACTAAATTAGAAAAAAAATTAGGACAGATGCCAAGCTGTTCTTCTTTAATAGAACAAGGCTATTCTGCTAAAGATATTATTGAAACTATCACAGATGGAGATTATCAATTATTAGAAGAGAAGGAACTAAAATATGAATGCCCTTGCAATAAAAATCGATTTAGGCGTGGATTAATTTCACTTGGAAAAGATGAATTACTTGATATTTTAAATACAGATAAAAAAGCTTCCATCACTTGCAACTTCTGTGGAGAAAAATATGAATTCACTTCTGATGAATTACATGATATGATTTGCGAATTAACCAATAAAAAAGGAAATATTTAATGGATAATAAGTAAATGTTATTGTTAATATTAAAATAATTATTAAAAAGATGATACTGTTTGAAAAACCAATCGGTATCTTTTTTTTATATATTAAAATAAATCCTAATATGACAGATATATAATAAATAATAATATTAATAACATCTATATTTTTCCCTAAAACCCCACTATAAGTGTAATAAGATACAACTGTAAAAATTGTACTTACAATAATGGCAAAAACAAAACTACTAAATAAAGTTTCCTTATTTTCCTTATAAAATGGCAAACATGCAAAAAAATAAATTAAAAAGGGGAAAACAATCAACTTTGTGTGTTCAAAAATACTTTCATTTTTAGGAAAAATAAATATTGGAACTATTGAATATCCAAAATGAAAAAGAGTCCCTAAAACTGATACAATAAGAACTCCTATAATACACAATTTTTTCATTTCTTAACACCTCTATTTTCATTATGTGTCAAGAAAAATACATTTATGCAAATAATCGAATTAAATAAGTAGAAAAATCATCAATGTATTCATTTGCAATTTTAGCAAAACAAATTAATATATAATGATCCTTCAACTGGTATTCAATACATTCTATTACATATTGCCACATATTCAAGCAAAATTCCTTTTTCCCTTTCATAGCCAAACTCTTTGCTTCAATTTTTGTCTTGATTTCTCGCATGATTTCAAATTGATTTTCAGTGAGTTCAGTATATGGCACCCCAGTTACTTCATTTGTAAATTCATCATTTAATATACCATAAGTTACCTCATAGCACTCATAAGTATACTTTTTATGATTCACCTCTACTTCTTTAATAATTGTATCTTCACTTATCCAAGTAATCACATAATACTCCAAATCGTCATTTAACCCTATAATTGCATTCTTTTTTATATCATTTTTATTAAAATTTTCCTTAGGAAATAAAAGCTTCTTCTCCTCATAAAATGCTTTTTTTATTATAAATCCTCCAACAATAGGAGAACTATAGAACGTCACACTCTTTGTATTATTCAATTTGGTTAAACTGCTATTGCCTTTCTCAACAATCTCATTTACTTTTGTTTTTGCTTTTGAAAAAACATCTTTAATTCCCATTGCATACCCCTCTTTTCATCATTATTATAAAATAAACTCTTCTATTATTCTATGCTTTTTTAACAATTATCACACTTATTTTTACATTTTTCTATATTTTGTTTAAAATAAGAACTAATAAATTGATGTCTACACTTATGCATCGTACAGTATTCTATAACCTTTTTTAATTGTTTTTTATGATTTTTTTTAGCAGTTTCTGTTTCTAGATTTTCAATAAAATAATGAATGGTTTGAATGTCTTTAAATGAAAACAATACAATACCATCTCCTCCTTTTCCATCCCTAGAGGCTCTTCCCATTTGTTGAACTAAATCTTCAATTGATGAAGGAATCTCATAATTAATTACGTAACGTATATTTGAAATATCTATTCCCATACCAAAGGCATTTGTGGCAATCATCACTCCTGATTCTTCTTGCTTAAATTTCTCTTGATTTTCATCCTTTATGTTTGTATCTAAACCGCCATGATAAATATAATTTTTTATTCCTAAAGAAAATAATACTTTACTTAAATTTTCTACACTTCTTCTAGTTAGGCAATAAATTATCCCTTTTTGTTCTATATGCTGCTTCAAATACTGTTTTATAAATCGTATTTTATTTTCAATTTTTATAACCTGGTAAAACAATTCTTTTCTATCTACACTCTTTGAAAATACTATAGGGTGCTCTAAACTTAAAGATGTTTGGATTAATTCTATCGTTTGAGGAGTAGCAGTAGCGGTAACAGCTAGTATTGTGGGTCTTATTGATATTGAAGCAATGAAATCTTTTATATGTCCATATTCCCTCCTAAAACTATCTGCCCATGAAATAGTATGAGCCTCATCTATTGCAATTAAAGAAACTACTGTTTTATGGATGTAATGTAGGAAAAGTTTACTCTTCAGTCGTTCAGGTGAAAGATATAATAGTTTTAATTTACCCATACATAATTTTAAACATAAATTCTTTTGTTCTTCAAATGATAAATTTGAATTAATATATTCGGCAGAAATTCCTCTTTTTTTTAAAGAAAGGACCTGATCCTCCATAAGAGAAATTAATGGTGTAACAATAATCGTTATACCATCTAATAGTAATGCTGGAACTTGATAAGTAATGGACTTGCCTCCTCCTGTTGGTAATATTGCTATTGTATCTTGTCTTTTTAAAATACTATCAATGATCTCTTTTTGAGGATATCGAAATTCGGAGTATCCAAAATGATGCTTTAAAATATCATATTCATTCATTGTCTTTCCTCCAATCTTTATTATTCTATAAATAAATTATAAAAGAAAGAAAAATTGGGTTGATATAAAAAACAATTTTATCATAAAAAAAACCTCTTTTCATCCAAAAAGAGGAAAAATCAAATATTTTTTACTGATTTCAATATATAGTATCCTTTATCTCTATTTATAATTTCACAATTTCCAAACAACCCCATTAAATATTCCTTAGAGGAAGGTGCTCCCTGTTTCTTTTGAATAACCACCCAAAGTTCACCTTTTGGCAGTAATCTTTCAAACGCACCATCATATATGCCATATACAACCTGTTTTCCTGCTCGGATAGGCGGATTTGTAACAACATAGGCAAATCTCTTGTCCTTATCAATTTGATCATATAAATTACTATGATAAACTTTAGCATTTGTGATTTTATTTTCAGCTATATTATTTTTAATTAACTGAACTGCACGCGTATTAATCTCGCACATCAGTACTTGCCGTGAATACAGCTTTGCTATAATAATCCCCAAAGCGCCATATCCAGCGCCCATATCCAAAATTTCTCCTTCTATATTTCCTATAGTTAAGCTTTTTAATAGAGCTAAAGACCCATAATCAATATATTTTTTTGAGAAAACACCATTATCTGTATGAAATTTAAATGATAGGTTTTGAAAAGTAAAATTTATAATATTAGGATTAGATTCCAATTGATCTTGGTTTTCTTCATAATAGTGATGATTTACCATAAGAAGCCTTCTTTCTCTTGCATAAAATTAAGACCTGAAGAAAATGAACTCTTCAGGTCTTTTTTATAGTCTGAAATTAAATTACTTAACTTCTACAGTAGCACCTGCAGCTTCTAACTTAGCCTTTAATTCTTCAGCTTCTGCCTTAGAAACTTTTTCCTTAACAGGTTTTGGTGCGCCATCTACTAAATCTTTAGATTCCTTTAAGCCTAAACCAGTTACTTCTTTAACAACCTTAATTACACCTAATTTAGCAGCACCTGCATTTGCAAGAATTACATCAAATTCAGTTTGCTCTGCAGCAGCAGCTGGAGCAGCACCTGCAGCTGGAGCAGCAGCAACAGCAGTAGGATCAATTCCGAATTCTTCCTTCATAGCATCTACTAATTCTTTAATTTCAAGAATAGTCATTTCCTTTAATGATTCAATAAATACTTCTTTTGTTAATTTAGCCATTTTAATTTTCCTCCGTTATATTTTTTAAGCTTCTTGACCTTTTTCAACTAACATATTTAAGCCGATTGATAGTTGGCTTAATGTGCCTAACATACCAGCAGCTAATTGAGTTAATAATGTTTCATATGATGGTAATTGTGATAATGTTTTTAATTGGTCAAATGAGTAAACATCACCATCTACAACACCTTTTACAACTTGAACTTTGTCATTTTCTCCAGCAACCTTAAATAAGATTTTTGCAGGAGCTACAACATCATCCTTAGAGAATGCTATTGCTATTGGACCAACGAATGCATCATCTAAATCATAACCACATTCTTTAGCAGCACGACGTGAAATATTATTCTTAATTACTTCAATTTCACATCCAGAAGCACGCATATCTCTACGTAGTTCTTGGAACTTCTCTACTGTTAAGCCTTGATATTTAAAGGCTACTACTGCAGCAGATTCTTTCATTCTTGAACTTACTTCTGCAACTTCATTTTGTTTTTGTAACAAAATCTCTTTCATTGATTTACCTCCTAAATAAATTGAATGAAAAAACTTCTCACCAAGGAAAAGTGAGAAGTCTTAGGACTTAAAAACTTTACCTCGGTAGAAATTAAGTGCTTTTCGCACACCTACTGTCTTCGGTTATATTACTTATTAATTGTATCAGAGTCTAACTTGATACCAGGGCCCATTGTAGATGCAACAGATACATTCTTAACATAAGAACCCTTTACAGTTGAAGGACGAGCTTTGATAAGCGCATCATAAACTGCTTTTAAATTCTCTTGAAGCTTAGCTGCACCAAAAGATACCTTACCGATAGTCATTTGAATATTTCCTACTTTATCTGGACGATATTCAACTTTACCAGCTTTAATTTCCTTAACTGCTTGAGCTACATTCATAGTAACTGTACCAGTTTTAGGGTTTGGCATTAAACCTTTAGGTCCTAAAACTCTACCTAAACGTCCAAGTTCACCCATCATATCAGGTGTTGCAACGATAACATCAAATTCAAACCATCCTTGATTGATTTTAACAATCATATCAGAATCACCAACAAAATCTGCACCAGCCTCTTTTGCTTCAGCTTGCTTTGCACCACGGCAAACAACTAAAACCTTACGAGTCTTTCCAGTTCCATTAGGTAATACGATAGCACCACGAATATTCTGTTCAGCTTTACGTGGATCGATGTTTAAACGGAAAGCAACATCAACAGATGCGTCAAACTTAGCAGTAGATGTTTTACAAGCTAATTCTAATGCTTCTGAAGCACTATAAACCTTTGAACCATCTACAAGCTTAGCTGCTTCAACGTATTTTTTTCCTCTCTTCATATTATTCCTCCTAAAATGTGGTATAAGCGGGAATTCCTCCCACAAATTTAGGCTGTTATTAACAACCTTAAGAAATTAGTCTTCAACAACGATACCCATATTTCTTGCAGTACCAGCAATAATGTTAGTAGCAGCTTCAATATCGTTTGCATTTAAATCTGGCATCTTCATCTCTGCTATTTCTCTTGCCTTTTGTCTAGATATCTTTGCCACAGTGTGTTTCTTAGAATTTTCAGAACCTTTCTCAATTCCAGCAGCTTTCTTTAATAAATCAGAAGCTGGTGGAGTTTTTACTACGAAAGTAAAAGAACGGTCTTCATAAACTGAGATAACAACTGGTAACATATATCCCATTTTATCCTTTGTTTGGTCATTGAATTGAGAACAAAAGCCTGGAATATTTACACCTGCTTGTCCTAAAGCTGGACCTACTGGTGGAGCTGGATTAGCTTTGCCGGCTTGAATTTGTAATTTAACTACCTTTACAACTTTCTTTGCCATAATTGTTTCCTCCTTCTTTCAATGATGTGGTTGAACAGATTTCTAAAGAAATCCTCCCACTCAAACGTGTACAAAACATACACATGCTTATAAATTATATCAAAACTAAAACCAAGTGTCAATTCTTTTTTCCTTTTATTTTTAAAATAATCCAACATTTTCACTTATTTTTTTATCAATCAGTCCAAAATTTGCAAGCGGCTTACTAAGTGCTTTTAAAACTAAAAACAGCAAAATGCTTTGAGGCAAAAGGTATAATACATTTTTAGGTAAAGATGTCAATCCCATATACGCCAAATACGCATCAAAATTTAAACGATAAAGAATTTTCCACCATAAAGATCCAAGACCAACATTTACAAAAATATTCACAAAAAAACGAGCAATCAAACAATTTGCGAAGGTGATTCTTTTTTTATAAAAGCAAATGCCATATATAAATCCTGATAGCATAGCATCTAGAGTATAACCAAAAAAGAAAACATTAGAAGGGTGAATGAAAAATCCAATCACATCTGAGCAAAATCCTATAAACAAACCACATATAGGCCCATAGATTAAACAAATTGTCGCAAAGAAAAGATACGTAAAACCAATCCCTAAACTCCCAAATCCAGAAGGTATTGGAATTAGTTTGCACAATAGCATAAAGCTAAAAAGAATACTTATCGTGCATAAGCTTCTAACATTATTCACAAAAGAGATAGAACTTTTCCAATAGTTCAAATGAAAAATGGATTTGAAAATGGAAGTATTATCCTCTATATTCTCATTCCATTCTACTTTTTTAGTGCTACAAATTATACCAATCGCAAAGATGAATATGAATATACTCACTCCTGCAGAAATCCCTCCAATAACAAATGGATTTTGATTTTTCAATAAATTTACCTCTTGAAATTCCATGGAAGAATCCAAATAAGAAAAAACCAAATTAAAATAATTTTTCACTCGATTTTGCCCTTGATTCGTTCCAGTTTTACTACTGGCTATAGATGGGAAAAATTTCTTTTGTACACTCAATTCAACAATGCCATCATTTTCAAAAATCGTTGATTTTTTTAGCATTGCCTCATAATCTATATTTGCATAACTGATTTTCTTTATGGAATTATCTTGATCTGCTAATTTATTTTGCTCATCTATAAAAGTAAATATTTTTTTATATTCATCTGCATCTTTAAATATTTCTATATTATCAGTTTCTGTTTTAAATTTATAAACATAATGTGCACAATTAGCATTGTAAAAATAATCTGTTATGAAATAACCTAACAAAAAAAATGTAAGAATTACTATGAATATACTTATTTTATATTTGTTTAAAATTTTCAAAATTAACATAAATAAAAGACCTCCAAAAAGAGATCCACTATATAAATACAGCGGATGCGAAAAATCACCGCCACAAAAGTGTTCGTCAATATCACCCACCTATGATAAAGCACTTAACGCGATTTTTCTTCTCTGTTATAATGCTTCAATTATATATGAAATTTTAAAGAATAACAAGAAAAAAGAAAGGATTTTTTTCCTTTCTTTAAATTATTTCTTTTTTGAGTTTCTCTTATCATAGATTTCTAAATAAAAATCTTTCCAAAGCTTTGCTACATTTTCTTTAGAATAATATGTAGATATTTGATTTGACAGCTGACAACAATGTTTATAAAATTCCAAATCCTCTGCCAACTTACAAATCAATTTAGAAAATTGATCATTGTCATTTCCCTTTAAATAATTATCCCATAAAATATCCTTATATAAATCTAAATCTCTTAAAACGATAGGCTTACTGGCTGATGCAGCCTCTAAAATTGACATAGGAAATAATTCATTATACGAAGGCATAAAAAGACAATCTGCCATATTAAACATAAGATTCATTTCTGTTCGAGGAATAATACCTAAAAACTTTAGATTCTCACATGGGGGATTATCTACTATTTTTTTTAATTCACTATATCCATCTGTGATTCCTTTAAAACTAAATCCTCCACACCATACAAACTCAATTTCTGGATTGTTTTTAGCAACTTCAACAAAATCCAGAACACCCTTCCTCGTTTGCACTTGTCCACATCCTAAAACAACAAATTTGTTTTCAGAAATATTATATTTCTTTCTAACCTCTAAACATTGCTCTTTTGAAATAGGATAAAAACTATCTTTTGAAACATAATTTGGTATGTAAATAATACGTTCCTCTTTGACACCTAATTTAATTAAGTCTTGCTTAAATATAGGATTTACAACCACCAAATATTCTGCTTTCTTATAAAAAGACATCACATATTTACAAAAAATAGCAAAGATAGGTTTAGGTAGTTTTATAGATCCCTTTAATGTTTCAGGCAAAAAATGACAATACATTACTCTTACGCCATTCTTTTTTTTAAATCGAAAATAAAAGCCTGGATTCACAGAATGTACATGAACAATATCTGCTTTTTTCCTAGAATTAATACGAACCTCAAAAGTATCTTTCAACTCTTCCTTTATTAAATTCACTTGCTCAATATAGGCACTCCCAACACCTTGGCCATCAACACTATCAGCTTTTGAAAGCATATTCACTATTATTTTCATTCTTTCATCTCATTTCGTAAACATTATATCCTAAAACAACCTAAATGACAAGATAAATCACTTTTATCCATTTAATTCAGAATAAAAAAAGAGTTCATCGAACCCTTTACAAATTTCTATTTGTCATTTAAAAAATCTTCATTTACTTCTATATCTAAATCGTCAATGTCTTCTTCTTCACCAACAACTGGAGTAAACACTGTCACTTGCATTTTAGTTTCTCCAATAACCTCAGCTAAAATTTCTAAATCAATATCCAATTTTATTTCATCTTCAATTATTTTAGCATTCGTTACTGTTGGATGTTTTAAAATTTTAGCTAAAACATCATCGCTATTTTTTAAGTATTCATTAACAATCTTCTTAACCTTTATATCCTTTTTATAGGCTACCTTTTCTCTTAATACATCTGTTCTTGAGTTTTCTTCAGTTGAATACCAGATATTAACTTCAAATTCACCATTAATATCGATCAAATCGTTGTTACGAACTGCTTCGAATTCATGATTTATTATCCAGCATCCCAATACTGAATAGGGATGCTTTGTTGTATTAATACTGTGCGTAATATGCATAGCCTTTTTACCTTTAGCTACTACTGCCTTAGTAACAATTTCACGGACTTCATTCATTATACATACCTCCCTAATCCTATTATATGAATAGAAATCAATTAAAGTGTCAAAGTTAGATTTTGTTTTTTAAAAGTAATCCATATTATTTCATAAAGAACATTGCCATAGTTTTCTGATTTATGCTATAATTAAAAGAAATAAGG
>JAIDKZ010000115.1 GCA_029051735.1 Anaeroplasmataceae bacterium
GTCTTATAGTAATATTTTTTCTTCTTTGGATATAGGATGTAACATATGCTTCTATAGAGTCAATAGAATGGATTTCCTCAAAACGTTGTTGTGATAACGCATAAGCACGTTTTAAAGAAAACAACAAATGGATAAGATGTTCTGGTAAAGTTTTTAAAAGATTAAATATAGAAACATCTTGTGTTTCTATTTGAAAAAAAAGATGCTGAATGAGGAAATGAACATCATCAATTATTTTTTCAGCAAAATTAAATTTCTTTAATATGGACATCGCATCTGAAAATGTATATAAAATACTAGCAAGTCTTAATTCAACGATAGGCAGAGTATAAGTATATGTTTTTGTATCTTTTATATTAGGAATCAATGAAAAAAGGATCTCAACATCTTCTGCTTCTGGAATATCTTTTAAAAGAATTTCTAACAGCTTTTGTTTTTGATCCTGTTTTGTCATTTAATGTGCTAGAATTTCAATACCCGTTTCTGTGATTAAAACAGTATATTCAAATTGACTAGACCATCCTCCATCATCTGTATATATTGTCCAATTGTTTTCTGCATCTAAAAAGACATGTCTAGTCCCTTCATTTATCATGGGCTCAATTGTAAACACCATTCCTGGAAATAAAACCATTCCTGTATTTTTTTGTCCATAATGATATATAAAAGGATCCTCATGAAATTCAATTCCAACTCCATGACCACCAACTTCATGAACTACACTATATCCATTGGCTTTTGCATGCTTTTCTATCACATAACCGATGTCTCTCAATCTAGAAAAAGGCTTTATGTTTGAAACTGCTAAATCTAAGCATTCCTTAGATACCTGAACAAGTCGCTTTGCTTCTTCATCCACTTTTCCAATTAAAAAAGTGCGTGATGCATCTGCATAATATCCTTTATAGATTGTAGTACAATCAACATTTATAATATCTCCACTTTTTAAAATTGTATGCACATCTGGAATTCCATGGCATACTTGATCATTGATGCTAGTACAAACACTTTTGGGGAAGCCCTCATAATTTAATGGTGCACAAATTCCGCCAAGTTCTTTTGTTTTACTTGAAACCATTTGATCAATTTCTTCAGTAGACATTCCTGGTTTAATGTGTGCTTCTACATAATCTAATACCTTAGTATTAATTATACCTGCATTACGAATTCCTTCTATTTGTTCTGGAGTTTTTATCATCTCTTTTTTAGGCGTTGGAATTCCCAATTTTTGATATTTCTTCTCTAATTCAAAAAAATTCAATGTTTTCACCTCTATTTAAATAATACTCTTGCTAGACTAATAAAATGAAGAGAACCTGTAATAAGTAAAATTTCATTGTCTTTTAAATCTTTGAAAGATGAGTTTATCGCATCCTTATAATTTGAAACCAATTGATAAGGTTTTTTAGTGAACTGCTCAAAATATGAGACTTCAGTTGCCCTCTTATCTTCTATGGTTGTAAAACAATAACGATCTGCAATCAAATCTAGTGTATGTAGCATAGTTTTTATTTCTTTATCATGTAATGCTGTAAATACCACTTTTACTTTTTTAAATGGAAATCTTAACTGAATACTTTTTACTAATGCTAAAATTCCATCAATGTTATGTGCTCCATCTAAAATAACATTTTCACGTACAAATTCAAATCTACCAGGCCAAGAGGTAGTAAAAACAACATCCTTCAGTAAATTTGTAGGATAATTAGGAAATAGATACAATATAACAGCAATGGCTAAGCTAGCATTATATGCTTGGTAATATGCCTCCATTGAAGTTTCATATTGTACCTTTTTAAATGTAAAAGATAAGGTTTCTTTAGCTTCAATATTTTTTACTTCGTCTACTATAAAATGCATATCTACTGAATTCTTAGCTGCATATTGTAAAAACAACTCTTTTAAAGAAGAATCAACTGCTGTAAAACAAGGACGATTTGTTCTTGTTATTCCTAATTTATGAAGGGCAATTTCCTCTAAGTGATTGCCAAGCTGAGCCATATGATCATATCCAATATTTGTAATAACAGCAATATCTGAATCTAAAGCATTTGTTGCATCTAGTCTTCCACCTATGCCACATTCTATCACTGCGTAATCAATCTGCATCTCTTGGAAATACAAAAGTGCCATTAAATAGGTCAATTCAAAAAATGGGATAGTATCCTGATACTCAGTATAGTAGTTTGTAGCAAGTTTATATAATTGATTGCAATAAAATAAAATTCTTTCATCTGTAATGAAATCATGATTGATTTGAATACGTTCATTAAAGCAAAGTACATAAGGGGATACAAAAAATCCAACCTTATATCCTAACTTTATTAACATATTCTTTAAAAAACATGCTGTAGATCCCTTACCATTTGTTCCTGCTATATGAATGATTTTATAACTTTTTTGGATATTTAAAAGTTCTAAACAATATTTTATTCTAGAAAGATCTTCTCGCTTTTTTAGTTTTTTTTGAGCATAAAGCCAATCCAATGCTTCTTTTACCTGCTCAAACATTACTTAAGTTTTGCTAGAGCTTCTATAACCTCATTATACTGTGTTTCATAGTTTTCTAGTTTTTCCTTTTCTTGTTTTATTTTGGACTCAGGAGCTTTAGAAATAAAGCTTTCGTTTGTAAGCATTCCTCTACTTCTTTTTAATTCAGATTCCAATTTTATCTTTTTTTCCTCTAATTTTTGTTTTGCTTCTTCAATGTCGACTAAGTCTGATGTAGGAATATATAAATTAGCAATTGATGTTACTACGACAACATGATCAGTTGGCTCAATATCTTCTAAAGTCAGTTTTAAATATTTTGGATTGGTAAATCGCTCTAAATAAGAATATGCAGAAGATAGCTTATTTAAAGTATCTTGATCCTTACACTGAATTTCAATTGAAATTGGTTTAGAAGGAGCCTTATTTGCTTTTGAACGCTCATTTCTAATAGAAGTTATAATTTCACAAAGGTCATCAATTGCACTTACTGCTGCATCATCATGAAACTCTTTACAAATTTTAGGCCAACTTGCAATAGTTATTGATTCTTCAGCATGAGGTAAAGCCTGATAAAGTTCTTCTGTTATAAATGGACAGAAAGGATGAAGCATCTTCAAAATACTCTTTAATACATATACTAAAACATTTTTTGTATTTTCTTTATTCTCTTCTTCCTCGCTATTTAAATCTACTTTAGATATCTCTACATACCATGAAGCAAAATCATCCCAAGCAAAATTGTATATAGATTTAGCTACTTCACCAAATTCGTATTTGTCAAAATTGTAATCCACTTGTTCAATTACCTTATTTAGTCTGGCTAAAATAGAGCGGCTTGCTAAATTCAAATGATTAAAATCAATTTCAGTTTCTTTAAAATCATTTCCTAAATTCATTAAAACATATCTAGAAATATTCCAAATTTTATTTAAATAATTCCATGCAGCTTCAATTTTAGTTTCATCAAACCTCAAATCTAATCCCAATGCACCATTCGTAGTTAAAAAATAACGTAATGCATCTGTACCATATTTTGCAATCACATCAAACGGATCAATTCCATTCCCCAATGATTTACTCATCTTTCTTCCTTGAGAATCACGAATCAAGCCATGAATGACAATATCTTTAAATGGTGCTTTATTTGTAAATTCAATTCCCTGAAACAACATTCTAGATACCCAGAAGAAAATTATGTCATAGCCAGTAACTAAACAACTGGTTGGATAGTATCGTTTAAAGTCTTCTGTTTCAACAGGCCAACCCAATGTAGAAAATGGCCATAATGCAGATGAAAACCATGTATCAAGAACATCCTCATCTTGATACCAACCATCTCCTGGACATTCCACTTGTACCCGTACCTCATCTTCCTTATACCATGCAGGAATACGATGTCCCCACCAAAGTTGTCTAGATATACACCAATCCTGAATATTAGTTAACCAGTGCTCTAATGTTTGTTTAAAGCGATCTGGAATGAAGCGATACTCCTTGTTTTCTAATACTTGTTTTGCCAATATGTCCATTTTGACAAACCATTGTTTAGATAATCTAGGTTCAACAATAACTCCAGTTCTTTCACTATGTCCAACAGAATGTAGAATTGTTTCTTTTTTCACAAATAAGCCAAGAGCCTCTAAATCTTTTACCAATGCCTCACGACAACAAAAACGATCCATTCCTGCATATTTTAAAGCCATTTCATTCATTGTTCCATCATCATTCATACAAAGTGGCATATCTAAATGATGACGTAATCCAACCTCATAATCATTTGGATCATGTGCTGGAGTTACCTTAACACAGCCTGTTCCAAATTCCTTATCTACATAGCTATCTGCAATAACAGGAATTTCAATCTTTGTTCCAGGAATATAAACTGTTTTTCCTATAATATCTTTATAGCGTTCATCATCAGGATGAACCATAATTGCTTGATCAGCAAACATTGTTTCAGGTCGTGTAGTTGCAATAATTACTGCACCAGTTCCATCAGTAAATGGATATTTAAAATGATAAAACGCACCCTCTACATCTTTGTGTTCTACTTCAATATTAGATAAAGCTGTTCTTGCTTCTGGATCCCAGTTGATAATTCTTTTTCCTTGATAAATATATCCTTTATTATAAAGTGTGATAAACACATGATTTACTGCTTTATTTAATTGTTCATCTAATGTGAATCGTTCTTTACTATAGTCAAGACTTAAACCTAAAGCAGCCCACTGAGAATGAATTTCTTTAGCATAATCTGCTTTCCATTTCCAAGCAACCTCTAAAAATTTTTCTCTGCCTATGTCATAACGAGAAATACCCTGAGATTTTAATTTTTCATCCACCTTAGCCTGTGTTGCAATTCCAGCATGATCCATACCAGGAAGCCACAAGGCATCATACCCTTGCATTCTTTTTCTACGAATGATAATATCTTGAAATGCTGTATCACATGCATGACCCAAATGAAGTTTTCCTGTCACATTAGGTGGTGGAATTACAATAGTAAAAGGCTCTTTTTCTTTATCCCCAGCCTCAAAAAAACCACCTTTTAGCCAAAAATCATATTTTCCTTGTTCTACTTCTTTGAAATCATACTTTGTTTTCAATTCTTTATTCACGTTCTATCTTCCTTTCATATTCTTCTTTTTTCATGGAATAAAAACAGGCATCTACCAATCTTCCATCATATAATTTTTTATAACTACATAAAACACCATCAAAAGTAAAACCACATTTTTCAATCACTCTCTTACAACCAAAATTATCCATATGATGTCCTACCTCTAAAATCTCACAATCTGTTTTAGTAAAGGCATATTCCATCATAAGTTGAACTGCTTCAGTCATGAATCCTTGATTCCAATAATTATAATTTAAAGAAAATCCTAGCGATTTTACTTTGTTATATTTTCTTATACCAGAATTATATAGTGATATGGTTCCAATTAACTGATTAGATTCCTTAAGAGCAATAGCATAAGTTTCTTTGCTCATCATTTGACCTGACAATACTCTTCTTGCGACTGTAATATTTGGAAATGGTTTCCATCCAGCATTTGGACCAACATGCTCATCTTTACCATATAGGTAATAGTCCTCTTCATCTGCAAATTTCAAATCACGAATTAAAATTTGCTTTCCTATAATTCGCATCGTTCACCTCCATAAAAAAAGTCCTTAAGCATCATTTGCCTAAGGACGAATTTTTTCGTGGTACCACCTTAGTTCTATAATATGTCATTATAGCACTCATTTTCCTTTAACGCAGGAATAAACACGAAGCAAACTACTATATGTTCATCTGCTCAGCTCCCTAGCTACCTTCAACATTCATCCTTAAAGTCTTTCACCAAATGACTTCTCTCTAAAAAGGATATTAAATATCTACTCCTCTAGTTCTTCACTTTTTCATAATTTTATAGCAAATCTTTCTAAAAGTCAAGAATGGAGTGTTAAATATTTCCGCAATAAAGGAACCTCATTTAATTCTGCATTCTCAAATTGATTATAGAATCTATTTGCATCTTCATTTGTTGCACGAATTAAAAAATATTGATCAATATTATTTTTCTTACAATCTTTTTCAAACTCTAAAAAAAGCATTTGAGCAATACCTTTATGTCTATAAGCTTTTAGAACGTAAACCCAATTTACATATGCCATCTTATAGCCTCCTTGAATACATCCATAAAAATGATACTCTATTCTACCAACTACAATGCCATTTTCTTTTGCAAGAATAGAAGTCGAGTGATGAAACAAAGGATCTAGCATCCTAGCCTTTATTCCTTCTTCATCCACCTCTGTAATAGTCATAAGATTAGGTTCTTCTTTTAAAGCAGTTTTCAAATAAGATATGTATTCTTCAATATTGCTTAAATCTAATTGTTCAAATATTACCATTTTTTAAACATAACTTCCAATCTCAATATTCTTATTATCTTTATAGATATTAAAACCTTTATCCTTTCTCAGTCTTAAATCATCAGCCATCAAATCTCTTAAAATCAATTCCGTATCCATATAAGAATCTGTTCTATATCCTGCAAAATAATTACTAAAATAAACATAATCCACTATAGCAAGTTGATACATTTGATCTGTAGCTATAGAAGCACCATAATCCTTGGTATAAACAAATTCAAAGTTCGCATTGGCATCATAAAATTTCTTTAAATTCAATCCTGAAATTTCACAAATAATGATATGATTATCAAATGGATTTAGACTATATAAAGCATCAAAATCAAAAGGTCCTTCATCTACACGATTCCGAAATGCACCAGTATTACAAACTGCAGCTGTTGTATTTGTTGCTGTCATCATTAAATTTGCAGCATATTCATACAAAGCATCTCCTCGATAAAAAGAGACTTGATTTTCACAATACACTTCTTCTAATACATCCTTAGAGCGTTGATAGTAATCTTGTATTATATTTTCAACTTCCATTGTATATTTTGCTGTAGAGTTTACATCAATATGACGAATTTGCGATTTCTCCACTTTCTTGGTGTTAAGATTATAAGTTAAATCAATTCTTCCAAAATCAGCAAGTTTACCACTAGATTGTACAACTGGCAAATCTGCTCCACCAGTTCTTTTTATCTTTCCATCTTGCTTTGTATGAGTATGACCATTAATTACTGCATCCACTAAATAGTTCTCTTTATACTTTAAATCTGCAATTAAATTATTAGCATCATATTCTTTTATATCATCTGCATTCCCACCATGAATATTAACAATGATGATGTCAGCTCCCTTATCTTTCAATGCTTTACCTTCTGTAAGAACACTATCTGCAATCTGATTTGGTTTTGCTTTAAATGTATAGTTTTCTGTCATATTTGCATTAATAGAAGAATATACATCCCCAATGTAACTTATCACTCCCACTTTTACATCTTCTTTTTCTAAAAGAATACTACTCGTTACCTTGTTTTCTATAGTAAGTAATTGATCTTTATAATATACATTCGCATTCAGCAAAGGAAAATTTGCTTCTCCATTTGTTTCATCTCCATCAAAATACTGTAAAAAGCGGTCAAATCCCCAATCAAATTCATGATTTCCTATTCCCATACAATCAAACTTCATTTGGTTCATAGCTGATATTACAACCTCTCCATAGCTTACTCGAGAAATTGCAGTTTCCTGAAGCATATCGCCATTTCCTATTAGAATTGTATTATCTGCTTTATCTTCATTTCGAATTTGCTCTATGAGATAGCTAGCATTGGAAATTCCACTTCTTTTAGAAGCATCTTGCTCAACATGTCCATGAATATCATTCATTTCAATAATATTGATATTAACTACCTTATCTGAATTAGATGGTGTAGTTTGGATAGGATTCTTATTGCAAGAAACCAAAAGAATCAAAAGAAATATTATCCCTAATTTTTTCATTGTAAACTTAAGAAACAAAATTTGTATCAAATTCTGATTTCTCTTCCTCCTTTATAAAACTTTCATTGTGAAAAATCTCTAAAAATAAATCATCCACTTTCTCTACTTCTCTTTTAAAATGGATATCTATATTTAATTTTACCATCGTACGTTTAATGTAAGAATATATTTTTCTATGATTGGTTGTCAATGTAGTTGGCATGCCATACCGATCAAATTGTTCTTCTAAAAATTGAAATACCATCATATGAGATTTCTCAGGTCTACAATGAAAAATTTGATAATAATATTGATTAAGATTTTCATAATATACCAAAAATATAGATGGTAACCCTTCTCTATCTACATGCTCTAAAGGCAGATAGCTATGAAATAAATAACAAGTATCATTTACATATGGTCTATCTTGATACTGATCTAAAAATGCTTCATTTACTTTTTTCAATCCTGGAAAGGAAGAAAAATCAATATATTCTGGATATTGAACTTCATAAGTATACTCATCAGTATTAAATTTTGCATGACAAATATAATATTTTTCAAATGCCATATCAATATCTTCTTTTTCATTTCGGATCAAAGAATATATGTATTCCATATAGTGTTCTAATATGCATAATATTTCAACACTACAAAAAGAAACACCATATCCTTCCTTAAATTGATACACTAATAAGTTTTTATCAGCAATTCTAATATTTCGATTCTTTAAAAATAATCTGCTTTCTTGATCCAACATATTTTTATCTACAAGTGTTATATATATGCAATCACTAAAAAAATAATTTGCTGAAAAACCATCCTGAGTGCTTAAAACATCATTTAAATAATTTAAACCTTTCTGATTATAAAAAATCTGCATTCCAGGAGAGGAAAACTTTAAATTTTCATTAAAAACCAAAACAGCTTTACTATTTTCATCTTCTAAATAAAATAAATCTACTGCTGTATATTCTTCAAAATATCCTTTCTTGATAAAGGATTTTATTACCTTTTTTAATGAAGTATAAACATCATGATATATCAAAATCATCACCTCCCATTTTGATATACTAATACTCTTTTAATACCATACAACTTATTTTTAATCAATTTTAAACTTCCATATTCTTCTTTAAATATGCTATCCTTGCCCATTTCAAAAACTAAAATACCTTTTTTAGATAAAAAAGGATGACAAGATATGATGATAGAATCTATTTGATCCATAAGATATGGAGGATCTAAAATTATTAAATCAAAAATTTTTGTATTGTTTTGTAAAAAACTGAGATAATCCAAATTAGAAAAAAATGCATTTTTAATCCCTAAATTCATACAGTTTTCTTGACTCACCTTTAGTGCCTGTGCATTAATATCATTTAAATAGATTTCTTCTATTCCACGAGAATATGCCTCAATCGCCATAGCACCACTGCCGCAAAATAAATCTAAAGCACTTCCACCATCAAAATAAGGACCTATCATAGTGAAAATTGCTTGCCTAACCTTATCCTGTGTTTCTCTTGTTGTAGTTAAATTGGTTTGTTTAATTTCTCTATGACGTAAATTTCCAGCAATAACACGCATAATTGATATACCTCCTGCATATTATTATACTATAGGATAAATCTTCTTTATCCTATACTCCTTATATTTTTTTCTTAATTTGAGCAGAACATTCTGCTCCCTTTTTATTTTTTTGTTTGCTGAGCTGAAAGGCGTTTTCCACCAAAGGTAAGTTTGTTTATATTTTTTAAATATCGCACTGCAATTTCATTTACTTCTACATAAGTTTTGTTCTTTTCAATCGTAATCTTTCCAAAGTGCTCACGATGTATCTTAAGTTCATCATGAAGGAAATTTACAAGTTGATTAGGACGAACATTCTGTTCTGATCCAATATTTAATATAATTTTACAAAAATGATTAGATTTTTTAGGTTGAAATTTATCAGAGCGATTCGTTTCTTTATTACGAGTTTTTGTTTTAAATGTTACTTCATCTATTTTTTGATACTCTCGATCCATTCTATGATCTAAAAGTTCAAGTAAACGAATAATAACAGGTGTAGGGTCTGTTGTTTTTTTAACTAAATCCAATAAAACAGAATCATATTTATGATTTAAAGATGCAGAATCTAAACCCGTTAAAATTTCTTTTGATAATCTTTTTAAAGATTGCTTCTCAATTTCTTCTTTGCTAGGTATTTTAGAAAGCTCAAGTTTTGATTTTGTAAATCTTTCCAATTCAGAAATTGCATTTCTTTGTCTAGAAGTTGCAAAGGTAATTGCTGTTCCAGTATGACCTGCACGACCAGTTCTTCCTATACGATGTACATAAATCTCTTGTTCTTGTGGTAAATCAAAATTAATTATTGCTTCTATACCATCAATATCAATTCCTCTTGCAGCAACATCAGTTGCAATTAAAATATCTATTGCTTGCAATCGAAAAGATTGCATAACACGATCTCTACTAATTTGTTTTAAATCACCATGAAGACCATCTGCTTTATAATGATGATTTTGTAAAAATAAAATTAGCTCATCTACCATAGCTTTTGTATTGGCAAATATCATTACTGATGAAAAGGAATAATAATCTAACACTCTCAACAGTAAGTCTTTCTTTTGTTCTTTTTTCACATAATAAAGATACTCTTTTATATTAGAGACAGTTAAAGTTTTATTCTCAATTTGCACATATTCAGGTTGATTCATATATTTCTTGCTGAGCTTCTGAATAAAACTTGGTAAAGTTGCAGAGAAAAGAGCAGTTTGTCTTTCCTTAGGCATGTTACTTAAAATGGTCTCCATATCATCTTGAAAACCCATTTTCAACATTTCATCTGCTTCATCTAATACTAAATAAGTCACATTTTTAAAACTCAATGTTCCACGATTCAAATGATCTATAATTCTTCCTGGGGTACCAATAATTACACTAGGATTCTTCTTTAATTCAGCAAATTGCTTTTCATAAGAAACACCACCATAAATCGTTGCACAACGAACTTTAGTATGTTTTGCTAGTTTAGAAATTTCTTTACTAACTTGCAAGGAAAGCTCACGAGTTGGACACATAACCAATGCCTGAACTGTCTTTTTCATTGGATCTAAACATTCAATTAAGGGGATTGCATAAGCAAAAGTTTTCCCAGTACCAGTTTGAGCTTGACCAATGACATCCTTTCCTTCCAAAAGTAAAGGGATTGATCTTTGCTGAATCTGGGTTGGTTCTATTATATTATTTTCATTTAATGCATTTAAAATATCTGCATTAATATTTAAATCTAAAAAATTATTCATATCTACACTCCATCAATTAGTCTATTATATCAAAATATCAAAAATAATACTAGAATAAAAAGAAAAAAGATAGATTTTTCTATCTTTTTTTTAAAATATAGAGGCCAGGAAGGACGAGAAGACTATATCTTCTACCATTTGAATCCTCTCTTAGCAACACTTAGGGTTCTAGATTTTTACATTAAGAACGCATCACATGTTTCCTCTCAGATTCTCTTTCTATTCATTTGAGCTTCACGGCCATCTTCCTAGCAATTTAACTATAACATATTTCTTAAAAAATGTAAAGTTATCTTTTACATATAAGAGATGATAATTTGAAAAATCGCAAAAGCGAAAAGTAAGAAAGATATCACAATCATGAGTTTATCTCCCTTTTTATCTCCACGATAGCTCTTTGAAGAAACATAAGGTAAAATGAAAGCAATAATAGCACACATAAACAAAATGATAGATATAGCAAAATGCTTAGTAAAATAGGATGGTTCTTTATCAGCCGCATCAATAAAATAAACAATGGTTAATGCAATAATAATAGCTGCAATAACACAAAATATGATTTTAAATATCATCATCTTTGTTTTACTTATATTCATATTTTTAACCTCATTGGGTTTATTATTTTTATTGTTCATTTTTTCACCTCTATTTATGATAGCACAATTCCTTCTATTTTTCAAGAAAACGAACCATCATACTCATGATATCTGAGTCTAATGCTCCCATCCTATGATAGTCTAGTGACTGAAGATAAGATATTTTTTCATCTCCTGATAAAGTCTTTGCTTTAGCAAAGCTTTCCTTGCTATACATGATAGCATCTATAGTATAATCTGGATTGTGATTTTTCCCAGAAACTATAAGAAATTGCAGATTTTTCATATTTAATTTCTTCTTCAAATATTTTGTATTGATTTGATAAGATACCATAGTATCATCTTCAGAATGAAGGATTAGTACCTTTTGCGTTGTTTTTTTCAAAGTTTTTTTTGAATTTGCTAAGCTATATTTCCCACAATGCATATAATCAATTCCAATGATAAATGGAATTATTATATATGCATATTTTGGAAATAGTCCCTTCAAAATTCTAGAAAGACTGACAAATCCACTCATTGCAATAACATGATTTATATCAGGGTGATATTTTAATATATTTGCTGCTGCATATGCACCCCATGAATGCCCAATCACACTGATATTTTCATTTGGATAATTTTGCTTTACATACGAAATTGCAGAATCTAGGCATGCAAGCGAATTACCTAATCCAACAATGTTTTTCCCATCTGAAAGTTCTGTTCCTGTATAATCAAATCCCAATACTTGATATCCACAGTTTGCAAAGTATTCTATTTCTTGTAAATATGCTTTGTGACTGCCCCACATACCATGAGCAAAAACTATAATTCCCTTTTGTTCTTTTAAAGGATAAGAATACCAAAAACCTCTTAGTTGATTGTTTTTGTGGATAAAGGAAACTTCTTTAGCTTCAAGCCCTACATATTCTTCTTTTTCATAATACTTGGTAATACCATTTGGCATCCAACGTTTTCCAAATATGTTATGATGAATTACTCCTGCTAAAATAAACAAAAGAACTAATACGCCTAATATCACACTTCCTACAATAATATATATCATAAACTTCCTCTATTTTTGATTTAATTCATAAATTTTTAATAAGCCATGTAGTGTGAGATTTTCCTTAGTAATTATTTTATTTTTGCAAAGAGGAACAATTAAACTAGAAAGTCCTCCAGTAGCTATCACAAGTGCATTAGGACAATTCATTTCTTCTTTGATTCTTTCTACCATTCCATCTACTTCAGAAGCTGCACCATAAATTACACCAGATTGAATACAATGAATGGTTGATGTACCAATTACTTTTTTTGGACATACCAATTCTACACTTGGAAGTAATGCAGCGTTGTTAACGAGTGCTTTCATAGAAACACTTACTCCAGGAGCAATACTTACCCCATAAAATATTTGATTTTTTGTATAAATATATTTTGTTGCAGTTCCTAAATCAATAATAATAGCTTCTTCTGCTAATCCCTTTATTCCAGCAACATCGCAAATAATATCTGCACCTACTGTTTTTGGGTCATCCACTTTGAGTTGTACGCCAGTTTTTATTCCAGGTCCCAAAATTAATGGTGCCTTTCCAGTATGCTTCTGAAAAGCTTTTTTTAAAGCACTTGTAATTACTGGAACAACAGATGAAACGATTATTTCATCTACCTTATAATGATCCAAAATAGGCTTTACTAGAAAATAATATTCATCTGAAGTCTTATTTAATAAAGATTTCAAGCGATATGTTTCAAGAATTTCTCCATTTTCAGAAAAACCAAACACGATATTAGAATTTCCAATGTCTACTAATAAAATCATCATTCTCACCTACACAAAAAGGAGGGATTCCCTCCTGTTTTTTAATTTAAATTCTCTTCTACTACTGAATTAAAATTTTCTTCTAATTCTTCAGAAGAATAAATCGCACCAACATTAAAATTAGCACCAATATTGTAATTTCTCGCAATAATTCTTACAATTCTATGAACAACTGGAGATAATATAGAATTAATGGCAAATTCAACAATGAAATTAACCCATATCAACCCAACTAATGTAGCAAGAACAACTCCTGCTCCACCACCACCATAAATATCTCCAAAAAACATAAGTACACCCACAGTAAATAAGGATGTGTTTATTATTGGTACGCAAATAGATGCCAAAACCACTGCCAAAAGTACATTTTTCTTATAAAGTACTTTAAATATCAATCCTGCAACTGCTCCTGCAACTGCTGATTTTAATAAACACAATATAATTGTGGCCGCTGGATTATGTGGCATAAAAACTGCTAAGGTTTGAGGATCAACAATGACCATAATTCCCATTGCAGCACCTAAAATTGCTCCACCAAGTGGTCCATATAGGATCGCGCCTACAACAATTGGTATAAGTGCCAAAGTAGGACTGATTCCCCCTGGAAGTTTTGGCATATATGTTGCAATTAATTGTAAAACTACAACAATAGCCACTAGGCTGGCTATGCCAACCATTCTTTGAATTCTTTTACTATTTTTCATATTTTTTTCCTTTCTTTCTAGGCCTATCTACTAGGTCCCATAAGCATATATTATTATACCACAACTTCACTATATTTCAATTTAAAAATAAAAAGAACTTCATTTAATCCAATAAAGTTCTTCTTGAATGTGATTTTCAAAAACAAAACCATCATTCATCAATTAATTTTTAAGTTCTTCACTTTCTTCCTTAAGAAATTAAATATATCTCATTCATTCCATCAAAAGAAATTATTCCTTTTCTATTTCAAAATGATGCAATTTTTTACTGAATTTCATCATTTGTAGAAGATGGATCATCAATCATAGGAATAATGATTGGCCCTTCATCTTCTATTGGTTCTTTTTCTTCCCTGGCAGGAGCATCAATCTGGTTTTCTTCTTGTTCTTCTGATTTTTTAATTTCACGCTCTTTTAGGATAGTTTTACGATATCGATTATATCCCATTCCACCTTCAATAATTAATCCTAAGGAAACTGCAAGTGCTAAAACTGCAATAATCCAAGCAATTGTTTGACCTTTGAATTCAATTGCGCATATTACACAAGTCAATGTAAGTATACCAATGTGTGTCCAAAATTTAATTTTATCAGTTTCTTCTTTACATAATACAGTACAACAAAAATAAGATACAATACTAGAATATAAATAAAAAGCAATTACAAAACGATAGTACTTATATACAAAATTTGCAAAATCTGAATCTTCATTTGAAATTTTAGCAATTGCACCAAAAATCATTGCAATAGATAGTCCAATATGAATGGCAATCTCAATAATACTAACGAATCTTGCCTTTCCTGTTTTTGCTGTTCGCAACAAAGGAATTGCGCGAATTATTGAAAATATACCAGCAACTAGTCCAGTAAACATTAAAACTATAAAAACTGCAAAATTTTCTCCTGTATTTACATCTATTATAAGCCAAACTCCTAATGTTATCAGTAATGCCGCGCCTAAAATTTTTAACCAAAAATTGTAGGATTTGATTGGATTTCTCATATTTCCCCTCCATTTAACTATTCTATATTATACTATACAAACTGTAAGAATACAACAGAATCCTCTTCCCATAGATTATTTTTTATGATATAATTTTCACATAATATAATTTGCAAAGGAGTTGATTTTTATGAATTTTATTTTTATTTCACCTGCATTTCCAACGAATTATTATAATTTCTGTGATCGATTGAAGAAAAATAAAGTGACCGTTTTAGGAATTGGAGATACACCATATAATGAACTAAAACCAAATGTGAAAAATTCACTAACTGAATATTATAAAGTTAACTCTTTAGAATCCTATGATGAAGTTTATAGAGCAGTTGCATTTTTTGCCTTTAAATATGGAAAAATAGATTTTTTAGAATCTAATAATGAGTACTGGTTAAGACAGGATGCCAAATTAAGAACTGATTTTAATATTACAGGTGCTAAAACAGATGATGTGATTGCTTTTACCTCAAAATCCTTAATGAAGGACTATTATATTCAAGCTGGGATTCCTGTAGCTCGCTATGTTTTTTGTAAATCTTATACTGAGGATTTAGAATTCATTCAAAAAGTTGGTTATCCAGTAGTTGTAAAACCAAACGTAGGTGTTGGAGCAGCAGCCACTTATAAAATTAAAAATGAAGAAGATTTAAGAAATTTCTATAGAAAAGGATTCCAAGTTCCCTATATTATGGAGGAATTCATAGAAGGAAACATTACTTCTCTTGATGGCATTTGTGATTCTAATAGCAATGTTATTTTTTGTGATAATGAAGTATTCCCTCCTTCTATTATGGACATTGTAAATGAAAATTTAGAAGTAAGTTATTATGTGAATAAAGAGGTCCCACAAGATATATATGAAGCAGGATCCAAAGTTTTAAAAGCATTCCACATTCAATCAAGATATTTCCATTTGGAATTCTTTCGCTTAAGCAAAGATAAAGAAGGTTTAGGAAAAAAGGGAGACATTGTTGCCTTAGAGGTCAACATGCGTCCACCTGGAGGATGCACACCAGATTTAATAAACTTTGGTCAATCTGTAGATACCTACCAAATTTATGCTGATGTAATATGCTATGATAAAGTTAAAAATGTCAATTTGAACTTTCCCAAATACTACTGCTGCTATGTTGCAAGGCGAGATCGTTTGAAATATAAATACTCCTATGAAACTATTAAAAGTATGTATCCAACCCAAATTATGATGCATGAGCGTATGAGTGAAGTCTTGGCAGGTGCCCTTGGAAATGAGTATTTTGTAGCAAAGTTTGAACATATAGATGATGTAGAAAAATTCAAAAATATAGTTTTAGAAAAAATTTAGGAGACCTTTAAGTCTCCTTTTTTATATAGCGAAAATTCCAATTGATGCACATATAATGATAATAATAAAAAGGCTGAAGGCAGATAAGGCACTGGTCCATACAACAATTTGCCCGGCAAGTTCCTCATCTTGTTTCATTTGGGCAGCCATAGGAGCACTAGAAACTGCAATTGGAGAAGCAAATAATGCAATTAGAATAGCAAATTGAGTTGAACCTTTAAAACCTATCCAATAGGCAATAATCAAAAACAAAGCAGGTGCAATAACGAGTCTCATTCCTACTGCTATCATCAGTTGTTTCCATAATGCTTTAACTGCTTTAAATTCAAATCTGCCACCTAAAACGATCAATGCAAGTGGAGTTGCAACTTTACCTAAACTATTTATTGTATCAGGAACAAACTTCATAAAGTCATTTAAAAAACTTTTTACATCAGCTCCAGCTGCTGAAATTCCCATATTTATTCCACAGACAACTAGACCACAAGCAACTCCAAGAATCAAAGGATTTGTAATTATTTTATATAAAATATTTTTTACAGATATTTTTTGCCCTTCTTCATGGTCATAGATGCTTAATGCTACTACTGCTAAAATATTGAATAATGGAACACTAACAGCAGCTACTACTGATGCTTCTGCCCCAGCAACTGCCCCACCTAAAGCAGTTGCTAGTGGAATTCCTATTATTGCATAATTCGATCTGAAAGCAGCCTGAAGCACGACTCCTTTTTGCTTTCTATTAGGAATGAAAAGAACAACTATCATACCTAAAACAAATAAAACAAGGATTGCAGCTGCTGCATAACCAACAAAAGCCCAATTGATTTGAGTCAAATCAGCTAAATATAAATTACTAAATAATAAAATTGGTATTAAAACCTTAAAAACTAATTTATTTGCTTCTGTCAAAAACTGCTCTGAAAAGAAATGAATTTTTTTCAATCCATATCCCAATAAAATTGGAATGAGTATTGGTAATATTGCATTGAGTGTAAATAATAATTGTTGCATAATTCCTCCTACATACTATCCTTTCTTATGATAGTCTCTCCCTTACAATGATTGAAAGTTACATTATCACATTGAATCTCTTCAACATTAAAACAATATAATCCTGCATTTTTTAATGTAAAATTATGTTCTATCATCACAGGATACCCTTCTTCTATTGATTCATCAAATGAAAAGTCAACATTTCTAAAACATAATTTCTTTATCTTTGCCTCTGGCAATCCTAAAAATACACCAGCAGCATAACCTACCTTATCACATTTCATATTTTGGAAGGTAAAGCTTCCTAAAATAGGTGTGAATTCATCTACAGGATGAAATTTAGTACTCCAAACATATTCTTCATGCCCACCTGCTGGTCCCATATTGTAATACATATTAATTACAAAAGGTGTTTTTACAGCTGACATTATAATATTATTAAAATGAATTTGATCAATGCTACCAATGTTTCCTCTTCCACGTCTTGTTTTAATCCGCAATCCACGATCTGTATTCCTAAAAATACATTTTTCTACAGTAACATTAGAAATTCCTCCTGAGGACTCACTTCCAAATACAACACCACCATGTCCATGTTCCATAAGATTATTCCTAATTATAATATTACTAGATGCTTTCCTATATTGTTTTGCTAGAGAATAGGTTCCTGATTTTATTGCTATACAATCATCCCCTACGCTAAAATAACACCCAGCAATCAAACAATCAGTAGTACAATCTGGATCTAGTCCATCTGTTGTTGGCATTGCAGGTGGATTCGTAATCTTCATATTTAAAAATTTTAAATGACTTGAAAAGAAAGGATGAACATTCCATGATGGTGTATCATGAATATGTATTCCAACAACCGAAACATTTTCACATCCTTTAAAATACATTCCAAATCCACGCCAAGCAATTCTTTTTTCTCTGTGATTCTTATACCAGTCTCCTAAGGATGCTTGACAATCTATTTCTCCCTGACCAAGAATTCTAATATTCTTAGCATCAATTGCATTGATAATGGAGGCAAATCCACTTACCAAACTTCCTTCCCACGTACCAAAAAAGTGATCTTGCACTTCTCCAGGCAATATAGGAAAATCCATTCGTTCATATTTAGCTAAAAATTTTGCTCCTTGTTCAAAGTATAAAGTCATATCAGATTTTAAAAATAAAGAACTAATTAAATATGTTCCTTTAGGAATGTACACACACCCATTTTTGGGAACACAAGAAATTGCTGCCATTATTTTTATTGTGTCATCAGATATACCATCGCCTATAGCGTTAAAATCCTTTACATTAAGCATTAACGTTTCACTTAATGTACATATATGTATTTTTTCATCCATTACTTGAATTTCATAATCTGTGTTTGGCAATAAATCATATATTGTAAAAACATTTATATTGGTTCTCATATAGAATACCCCATTTACTTCCACAGAATAATCTCCACTAGAATAATATGGCATTTGATTTTCAATTTCTATAGTTATCGTTCTTGAAGTTACTTCTAAAATATTCATACTACACCTCTATAATTTTATTATATCATAAAATCAAAAGTTTAAAATATATGGAAAAGAAAAAAGATAGGAAATTCCTATCTAATTTATAGTTAAAAGTTTATACGCTTCTACACCAGTAGCTAAAATGTCCATATTAAAATCAAATGTATTCGTATGAAGTAAATGATTTGAACCTGAACCTAACAGCATAAACATACATTTATATTTTCTTGTATAACAGCCAAAATCTTCTGCTTGCATAAAAGGTTCTTCTAAAATATTTAAACTTAATAGTTCCTTATACTTATCTATTAAAGATTCATGATTTAATACACTTCTATATATATCATTAATTTCTAATTCAATTATAACTGAACTTCTTTTTTCATAATCTTCTTTTAACTCTTTTAGAATCTTACACATTTTCATATGTATCTCATCATCAAAACTACGCATCGTAGCATAAGCAGATGCCTCTTTTGCAACAATATTTCTTGCTGTACCTGCGTGAATCACACCAAAGGAGAGCAAATGCTTTCCCTCTATCGCATTAATTTTTTGATAAGCATCTTTAATATAATTTAACATGACTAGCATGGCATCTGATTGATCTGTTCGATTTGCAGCATGAACACTAGCACCATGAAATCTCAAATTCACTTCTGCTGAAGATGCAAGCAAAGCATGAGATTTTGTAAATAATTGATTTTCTTTTAGTTTTGGCCATATATGTAATCCATAGATTTCACTGACATTCAATTCATCTAAAATTCCGCTTTTTAAAATATCTAAAGCACCTGCACCTTCTTCTTCAGAAGGTTGAAACAAACAGACAATATTTTTTGGTATTTGAGATTTATTTTCATTCACCCAAAACGCATAACCTAATAATATTGCCATATGTCCGTCATGTCCACAAGCATGCATAAATCCTTCATTTTTTGATTTATATTCTACGTTTGTTTCTTCTTTTATTTTCAATCCATCCATATCTGCACGAAAGCAAATGGTTTTATCCTTTTTTAAATTAAAATAAGCAACAACTCCTGTTTTACCAATTTCATATATCTCACAGTCTAATGACTTTAATTTATTTAAAATATATTGTTTTGTTTGAAATTCACATTTCCCAAGTTCAGGAATTTGATGCAAATCCATTCTTATTTTTTTTATATCCATAATTCTTATGCCAAAAGTCTTTGATATAAAGTCTTTATTGTCTTTTCATAATCTTCTTTTGAAATACCAATAATGATATTTAATTCCTGTGGACCTTGAGCCAATAATTTTACATTAATATTTTCTTTTCCCATCGTTTGGAAAATAGCACCACATAAACCAATCTTATTAGCCATATTTCTACCTACTACAGCCACTAAAGCAATATTCTCATCCACTGTAACTTCTGCCTTTAATTCACGCTTTAGTTCTGTAATAATTTCATATTTACATTTCTCTACAGAAGATAGAGGAACTACAACAGAAATTGAATCTATTCCAGATGGAATATGCTCAATAGAAACATCATATTTTTCAAAAATAGTAAGAGCTTTTCTTAAAAAACCTACTTCATTTGACATATGATTTTTAAATATATTAAAAGAAATAAAATCTATTTTGCCAGCTAATCCTGTTACTGTATTTGATTTATCTTCACAAATATTTTTTATAAATGTACCTGGATTTTCTGGATCATTTGTACTTTTTAAATTAATTGGTATATTCAAACTTTGAACTGGAAAAACTGTTTCTTCATGTAAGACATTTGCTCCCATATAAGAAAGTTCTCTTAGTTCAGCATAAGTAATTTCTCGGATTGCTTTAGGATCCTTTATAATACGAGGATCAGCCGCTAGAATACCAGGAACATCCGTCCAATTCTCATATAAACTTACATTTAAGCATTTAGAAAGAATGGAACCAGTTACATCAGAACCGCCTCTGCTTAAAAGTTTTACACTTCCATTTGGATAGGAACCATAAAAACCTGGTACAACAATTGTACCAAACTCAGAAAAAGCAACTCTTACTCTTTTTTCTGTAAGTGCATAATCAACTTTACCATCATAATTAAAAGATATTAAATCTTTTGCATCAACAAAATGATATCCTAAGTAATTACTCATTAACTTAGCTGTTAAAAATTCTCCTCTAGAAACTAAATAATCCTCAGATATTGTTTTATTTAATTCCTTTTGTAAAGAATCCAATTCAGCTTTTATATCATACTCTAATTGCAATTCTTCTTTTATTTCAATGAATCTTGAACAAATCATATTCCAAATATCTAAATATGGAACACCAAATTTTAAATGAGCATGTAAAATATACAACAAATCTGTTATTTTTGTATCAGAGGAATCTCTTTTCCCTAAAGCAGATACTACAACTATTTTTCTTTTTGCATCTGATAGAACAATTTTTTTTACTTTAGCAAACTGGGTAGCACATGATAATGATGAACCACCAAACTTTGTCACTACTAACATATACTCCCTCCTAATACTTTAGCCCTATAAGCTTCATCATAATTTGAACAGCATTGGTGGCAGCGCCTTTTCTAACCTGATCGCCACAACACCAAAGACAAACGGCATTTTCATTTATTAAACTTTTTCTAATTCTTCCAACATAAACTAAATCTTGGTTACTTGTATGAATAGGCATAGGATATAAAAATTCATCTGGATTATCTAATAACTTACATCCTTTTGATAAAGATATTTCCCTTTTTATATCTTCAATAGAAAGATTATCTTCTGTACAAACCATCAAAGAAATTGAATGAGAACGAGGAACTGGAACTCTAACGCAAGTACAATCCACCTTCAATTGTGGTAAATGCATAATTTTTCTCCCCTCATTTTGCATTTTCATTTCTTCTGTGGTATATCCATTCTCAATAAAATTACCTATTTGAGGAATCAAATTATCAACAATTTGATATGGAAAAACAGAATTTTTGATTTCTTTATGCTCAAGTAACGCTCTCATCTGCTCCTTAAGCTCCACAGGACCAGCAGCACCGGCACCACTAGTTGCCTGATAAGTGGAGGCTACAATTGATTTTATTTTTGATAATCTAGAAATACCAGAAATTGCCATTAATGCAATGATAGTAGAACAGTTCGGATTTGCAATTACACCTTTATGTGAAAAAGCATCCTCGCCATTAATTTCAGGAACAACTAAAGGAACTGTATCATCCATACGAAAAGCACTAGAATTATCAATAAAGATAGCTCCACTTTGGACTATAGAATCCTTATATTTTTTTGCAATTTGATTTGATGCAGCACCCAACACAAAATCTAATCCTTGAAAACTTTCCTCATTTGCTTCTTCAACCATATATTCTTTTTCATTAAAAGATATTTGCTTTCCAACGCTTTTTTGGCTAGCAAATAATTTTAAAGAATCAATTGGAACTTTATACTCTTCTAATATATTTAGCATTTCTCTACCAACAGCACCAGTAGCACCTAAAATTCCTACCTTATATCGTTTCATTTTTACACCCCATTTCCTACACATAAAATTAAAACATAAGCCGTTTCAATATTATTTAATGCTTTAAATTTGATTTTGTCTATTACAAAGACCTTAATGCATCAATTAAAGCCGTTTTACTTTCTGTTTTTAAGTCTTTTTTCTTTAAAACTTTAGCTGGAACGCCTCCAACAACTGTATAAGGTGGAACATCTGTAAGAACCACAGATCCTGCTGCAATAACAGCACCCTTTCCTACATGAACGCCTTCTACAACCACCGCATTTGCACCAATCAGAACATCATCTTCAATCCAAACAGGTTTTGCAGAGGCTGGTTCAATTACACCAGCTAGCACTGCACCAGCACCAATGTGACAATGCTTGCCAACAACAGCTCTTCCACCTAAGACTGCTCCCATATCTATCATTGAAGATTCACCAATTTTTGCACCTATATTAATAATAGCTCCCATCATAATCACGGCATTATCACCAATTTCAACCATATCCCTAATGATAGCACCTGGTTCTATTCTTGCATTAATATGCCGAATATCTAATAATGGAATTGCTTGATTTTTTGCTTTACACTCCATATTATATTCAATAATATCCATTTTGTTTTTCTTAATGATTTCTTCAATATCCTTATACTCTCCTAGAAGAATCATTAAATCCTTATTTCCATAAGAGTGAATATGACTTGTACCTATTTCTATTTCTTTTCTACTTTTCAGTATACAAGTAACTCTTGTTTCTTTTTTAGATTCAGAAATTTTTTGAATGACTTCTTCTGTATTCATTCCTTATTTCCTCCAAATAATACATCTTCCATTGTATAATATCCAGGCTTTTGCATTACTAAATAATGTGCAGCCTTAAGAGCACCCACAGCAAAAATTTTTTTAGATTGGGCAGTATGTTTAATTGAGATTACCTCATCTTCTCCACAATACAAAACTTCATGCTCACCAACGATAGAACCTCCACGAATTGAATGAACTCCAATTTCATTTGGTTTACGAAGCGCATTTCCCAATCGAGTATAATTAGGAGTAAAATTGGTTGCCTCTATAGCACTTTCTAATAGCATTTTTGCAGTTCCAGAAGGACTATCTACTTTATTGTGATGATGTGATTCTAAAATTTCAATATCAAAATTATCTTTTAAAATTGGTGTAATTTGCTTTACAAGCTGATTTAATAGAATGACTCCTAAAGAAAGATTTGCACTTCTAAGAACTGGGACATAGTTTGCTAAATCTTTAATTTTAGTAATTTGTTCTTCGCTATATCCTGTTGTAGCAAACAAACAAGGCTTACGATATTTCTTTGCAAATTCTACAATCATATCTAAATTCGCAGGACTAGAAAAATCAATAATCACATCAAATAAGTGATCTGTATCTTCTAAATTTTTATATTCACATTCTAATCCAACAGGATATGCAAGTTCATCTTTTGCTAACTCACATACGATTTTTCCCATTGCACCATATCCAACAACACAAATTTTCATTTTCTTAGTTTCTCCTCATACATATCTATTTGCTCTATTAGTTTTACTTTAGCGTTAGGACTCATGGAGTAAAGGGGTAAACGATATCCTCCTACTGCAAAACCTAAATGATTTAATGCTTCTTTTACAGGGATAGGATTTGTTTCTAAAAATAAGGATTGCATCAAAGGCAAGGATTCTAACTGTATTTTTAAAGCAGCAGCAAAATTATGCTCTAGACAATTTTTGCATATTTCATGTGTCTCTATAGGATAAATATTTGCAAAAACAGAAATGACACCAACTGCGCCTATGGACATCATAGGAACAATAATATCATCATTTCCAGAAAGTAATATAAAATTATCATTGATTAATGTAGCAACTTCTGTTGCATAACTTATATTTCCAGAAGCTTCTTTTATTCCACAAATATTAGGATGCTTTGATAAAACCTCTAATGCTGAAATACTAATATTCATACCAGTTCGAGAAGGTACATTATATAAAATCACTGGACAAGAACAATGATCAGCTATGCTCTGAAAATGATGAATTAATCCATTCTCATTTGTTTTATTATAGTAAGGTGTAATACTTAAAATATAATCTGCACCCAATTCAGAATAGCGCTTAGCTAGTTGAGTTGCTTTAACTGTGTCATTAGATCCAGCTCCCACAATTAATGGCACACGTTTTTGGATTGTATTTACACTCAATAAAATTAATTCTTCTGCTTCTTTTTGAGTCAATGTAGAAGCTTCTCCTGTTGTCCCTAACACAACAATACCATCTGTTTTATGACTTAAATGAAATTCCAATAACTCTACAAATTTTTTATAATTTACTCTTCCATCCTCATAAAATGGTGTAACTAAAGCTACAATACTACCTTTTAACATATTAACACTCCTTTAATAATCCTATATAAGAAAGAACCGCAGGCCCTTCCATAAAAACTGTTTCTTTTTTAGTCATCTCTATTCCGAGTTCTCCTGCTGGAAGTTTTACCTTGATTTTAGCATCCACTAATCCAAGCTTATAAGCTGTAACCATTGATGCACAAGCTCCTGTACCACAAGCAAGAGTCCATCCTACTCCACGCTCATAAGTTTTGATTTCTAATGTCTTACGATTTATAATTTTAACAAAATTAACATTGGTATGACTTTTAAATAAAGGATTTTTGCAAATTTTTTCTGCCAAATTTAGAAGTTTAGAGTCTAACCCATCTACAAAAATGACAGTATGAATTGTCCCTAAGAAAAATGAATAGATTGTTAAGTGATAGTTTTCTACAGTTAAAAGT
>JAIDKZ010000116.1 GCA_029051735.1 Anaeroplasmataceae bacterium
TATATATTTTATATTATATATAATATATAATATTTAATTTTAAATGCATTTTAACACTATTTTTTTAAAAAGTATGTATCAAAAATATTGAAGATGTCGAATTTTATGGTATAATTTTATTTGGAATGCGAAAAAAATAGATTATTTTTCAAATGTTGAATTTTTTAAAAAAAAACAGGATAATCTATAAATATTCCATTCATGTTATGATTTATTTTAAATCATTGCAAAATGCACATTTTAAAAATAAGAGGAGAAGATAAAATGAAAAAAACTAAAGTTGTATGTACTATTGGTCCAGCTAGTGAACAAAAGGATTGTTTAGAAAAATTAATTGGAACTGCTGGTATGAACGTAATGCGTATGAATTTTTCTCATGGTGATTATGAGGAACAAGGATTCCGTATTAAAAATGTAAAGGCATTAAACGCTGAAAAAGGCTGGAATACTGGTATGATGTTAGATACTAAGGGACCAGAAATTAGAACAGGATATTTAGAAAATGATGAGCCAGTTATGCTTCATAAGGGAGATATCATTCGAATTACTATGGATTATTCTTTCTTAGGAAATGCAAAGAAAGTTGCTATTTCATATGCAGGTTTATATGATGATATATCTGTAGGTGGTAGAATCCTTATTGAAGATGGTAACTTAACTTTAAAAGTTATTGAAAAAGATGATTCTTGCAAGGAATTGGTTTGCGAGGCTCAAAATGATCGTAAGTTAAAGAACAAGAGAAATTGTAATGTTCCAGGTGTTATATTAAATATGCCTTATATTTCTCCAAAAGATAAAGCAGATATGGAATTTGCATGTGATCAAGGATTAGACTTTATTGCTGCATCTTTTGTACGTCGTGCAGATGATATTCGTCAAATTCGTGAAATTTTAGCAGCTAAAAAGAATACACATATTAAAATTATTTCTAAGATTGAAAATCAAGAGGGCGTTTCTAATATGGAAGAAATCGTTAAACTTTCTGATGGTGTAATGGTTGCTCGTGGTGATTTAGGTGTTGATGTTGATGCTTGGGATTTACCAGCAATTCAAAAAGAAATGATTTATTTGGCGCAATCAACAGGTAAAATTGTTGTTTGTGCTACACAAATGTTAGATTCTATGCAACAAAATCCAAGACCTACTCGTGCTGAAGTTTCTGATTGTCATAATGCAGTATTAGATGGAACTGGTGCTACAATGCTTTCTGGTGAATCTGCACAAGGTGATTATCCATTTGAGGCTGTATCTTACATGGCTAAGATTGATGAAAAGGCTGAAGATGATATTGATCATCAAGCTATGATTGAAAATGTTGTTTATGGAAAAGAAGAGAAGAATGAGGATGATGCAATTGGTTTAGCTGCTGCTACTTTAGCTGCAACATTTGACATTCCAGCTATTGTTGCTGAGGGATCTGTTGATTTAGCACTTGCACTTTCTCAATATCGTCCTGCAACTGATATTTATTTTGCAGTATCTTCTAAAGATGATGCTCGTACTTTAGCAATCGTTTGGGGTGTTCAAGCAGTTGTTGGTAGTTTTAAAGATGCTTTAGCAAGAGCAAAAGCTGACTTAGACATCGCATCTGGTGATAAATTAATTAAGGTTACAGATTGTAAATTAGAATTAATTGAGGCTTAATCCATGAAATATTTGATTTTTTCAGATTTACATGGAGCGGTTGACTCTATTGAGTTTTTAATTGAGAGATTTAAGAACCTAAAATGTGATCAAATGATTTGTTTAGGAGATGTTTTATATCATGGGCCTAGAAATGATTTACCTATGAATTATAATCCTAAAAGGGTCATTGAAATTATGAATGATTATAAGGATTTTATTCTTTGTATTCAAGGTAATTGTGATGCTGAAGTTGATCAAATGGTTTTAAATTTTTCACTTCATCAATTCTTAAATGTTCAATTGAATGGCATAGAATGCCATTTAGAACATGGACACCATTTAGAGTCAGAGCAAGTATCTCAAACATTAACTTTTTATGGACACACGCATGTTTCATGTATTGAAGAAAAAAATGGGAAAATATTTGCCAATCCTGGAAGTATAACAATTCCTAAAAATAATACAAAGCGTAGTTATATGATATTAGAAAATCATCATCTATCTTTGTATGATAATCAAGATAATCTACTTCAGGAAAAAGAAATTTAATCAAGTATAAGGAACTTTCAATTTTGAAAGTTCTTTTTCTTTTTTTAAAAAAATACAATTTTTTTGGTTACTATTATATGAAGAAACATTGAGTAAAGGAGAATGTGTTTGAAAAGAAAGGCATTGTATTTTATAGCAGTCTTGATATTTGTCTTATCATTATTAGGTTTTATTTTTGTTCGTTCAAGGAATGATATTGATCAAACAGAAGAACCAACGTATATTACTCCAAGCCTTATTGCAATTGATATAACAGGAGAGGTATCAAAAGATTGTAAATTATTATTTACTAAAAATGTCACCTATGGAATGGTCTTTATACAAATTCAAACTATATTAAATTTATATAGTGATCTAAGTGGATTTGATCATCTTAAACCAATTGTAGAAAGTGTTTGTATTACAATACCAACTTTAGATGAAAATAACGAATTTGATGAGAAAAATATGACAGAAACAAATAAAATAAATATCAATACTGCAAATAAAAAAGAATTATTAAAACTCAAGCAAATTGGAGAGAAAAGGGCACAAAAGATTCTAGATTATATTCTACAATATGGCTCAATAACAAGTTGGGAATTATTTTGGAGGATTACAGATGTACCACAAAGCGCTAAAGTATATATTCAACAACAAGCCTTTTTGTAATGATGTTTTCTTTCTTTGTTTTGCAGTAGGACTACTTTTATTATCTATAAAATTACCTATTTTCTTTCTTTTCCTTTTTGCATATCTTATATTTATTTATAAGAAAACAAAATATATATTTCCTATAATACTATTGAGTATTGGTGTCTTGTTTTCTTTTTATCTGCAGAGCAATCAAAGATTGCAAATGGAAGAAGGAATCTATGAAGGAGTGTTTGAGGTTGTAGACAGTAAAGAAAATTATATAGTTCTAAAGGAAAAAAGAAATATTTTAGTTTACAATCAGTTTTCTTTAAAATCTGGTGATATCATAGAAGCAAAGATTGAAATTAGCAAGTTTAAAGAGAAACGCTATTCATCAGACTTTGATAGAACTTCTTATTATGCATCAAAAAGAATCTATAATCAAGGAAAGATAATATCTTTTAAATCAATTGGACATAAAGTCTCTACTTTAAGCATAAGACAAAAAATCTTAGAGTACTATCAAACAAATTTAAAAGAGAAATCTTATGCATATGTTAAAGCATGTTTTTTTGGGATTGTTGAGTTAGAAGAAGAGGTTCAAGAAGCATACTCTTCCTTATTTATTTCTCATATATTAACTATTAGTGGTGTACATATTCTTTTTTTGTTTCATATTTTTAATTTTTTGTTTCAAAAAATATTTAAAAAAGAAGGAAGTGTATTTTCAATTGGTATTCTCTTTGGATATATATGGTTTATTGGATTTCCAGTATCTGCAATCCGAGCTTTTCTTTTTTTAGTATTATCTTATTTCAATCGGTTTGGCATAGTAAAGTATACAAAATTAGATATATGGTCTATTAGTTTTCTCATTATTATTTTAATAAATCCATATTTATTTTATCAAATGAGCTTTATTTTAAGTTTCATTATCAGTTTCATTCTAATATTTAAGGATGAATTCAATTGTTTTCGTATTAAATTTATGAAATCTTTCTTTGTATCAATGCTTTGTATTTTTTCTATTTTGCCTTTTATAATTCAAATGAACCATCAATTCTCTTTGCTTGGAATTCTATTAAGTTTTATTTTTAGCTTTATATTAGGTAAGTATTTATTACCTTTTATATTTATAATCCTTGTCTTTCCAGTTTCAACTTATGAATATGTATTTATAATTTTAGATAGGATTTTGATATCTTTAAATCAAATATTTTTTGTATGTAAAGTACCATCTCTTCCTACGATTTTTATTTTGATTTATTATTTCTTATTTATCTTTTTATTATTAACTCTAGCATCAAAACAATATAAAATAAAGTATTTTGTCATGTTTTTTTC
>JAIDKZ010000117.1 GCA_029051735.1 Anaeroplasmataceae bacterium
ATATAAAGCGTATCTTGTTTACTTATAAATTTACAATTCTTTAAATAGGTATCATTTCCTTCAGATTTAAAGGCTACAGCTTGACCATCTGGATTACCATTTCTTTTATAACTATTGATAAAAGTAATTCCAGATGCTTTGAATCCATCTGCATGCACAGTGAAAGTAGCAGATCTAGTGGTTCCATAAGTCATTTTACCATCTCCACCTTCTTCTTTTGGAAGAATCGTTTGAGCACACACATTATATTCAATAATGCTTTCATTTCCAATAATCTCAAGATGAGGAATTAAAATATTAATTTTTTCAAAATAAGTCACAGAATCTAAATATATTACATCATATTCTTTTGCAGATTGTAATGCCTCTTGAAGACTTATTTTCTTTTTTCGTAAATCAATAATCACAAATACTCCTCCTAAAATGACAAAAAGCTCTAGATTATTTTACCATATATCTAAAGCTTTTGATAGATTTATTTAAATTTTAACTCATGATTGTTGTGAATTTTGATTCAAGGTAAGCATAAATATCATTCCCCAAATACTTATACACTTCTGCACGAGATTCTGGATAATTTAAAATCAATGTAGGATTGTAGGCTTCTATTGATAAAACATCCTCCCAGTCCTCACTAACAAGCACTTCATCAAAAACACTTTTTAATGTTGGACAATATCCAACAAATTCAGCATTCGTATAAGAGTTTTCATGCTCTAGCATAAAATCCAAAAATTGGTATGCTAAATCTGGATTTGTTGAAGTTACTGGAATTGCTAAAGCATCAAAAAAAACATTGTTATGCTTTTTAGGAGCATAAATGGAATAGTTCTCAAGATTAGCATATTGTTCAGCCTCTAAATCAGAATAATATGCATCAAAGAAATCTCCTGAATAAACTAAAGCAACATCTAAATTTCCTTGTGAAACATCCTTTTTCAATTCATCTGTTCCCCAAGCATCAAAATGTGTTTGCTTTAAAAGTTTTAAACATTCATCTATTTTGGAAATTTCAGTTGTATTTAAAGAGTATCCTAAATAAAGTTCAGCAGCAGCAATTGCATCGCGAGAAACATTATACATGCCAACCTTACTCCCATTTGGAAGAAGACTCTGATTAAACAAAACTTCAAATCCATATTCTAAAACTGCTTCTTCTACTCCTGATTTTCTTTTGGAATACATAATTCCTAAAGAACCCCAAAAATAAGGAATACAATAATTTTTATACTGATTACAATCTGAAGAAAGCATCAAATCTGTAAGTTCAGGAACAAAGATATCTTCATCATAATTTTCTAATCTTGCAAAATCCAACTCATGAATTAAACCTTCTTGCATCAACTGGTCAAGCATATAATCTGAAGGAACAACTAAATCATATTGTGCACTTTGATTGACAATGTTTTGATACATCTGCTCATTAGAATCAACTGTGACCTCCTTAATGCTTACACCATAGCGCTTTTCAAAACTAGAGATTACATCTGAGGACATATAGTCCCCCCAGTTTAGTATCAAAAGGTCTGCACCTTTTCCACTACCTGTAAAAACAAAAATTAAAACAATTACAATAAGGAATAGAAATCCAATTATTTTTTTCATTGCTTTGCACCTCTACGTCCCTTTACTAGCTGATAGGTAATAATTCCTACAAAAGTGATTACCATCAAGATTGTATTATATGCACAGGCTTGATTCCATTGGCCATTTCTTTGCTGACGAAGATTTCCATATAACCATGTAGAAAAATTTTGGTTACTTCCACTCACAAAGTATGTAATAATAAAATCATCAATACTCATAGTAAAAGCTAGTAAAGCACCAGAAAAAATTCCCGTTTTAATATTAGGTAAAATAACTTTGTCAAGCGCCTCTCTTGGAGTGCATCCTAAATCTAATGCTGCATCATATAAATCATTGTCCTTAGAAAGCTTAGGTAATACAGATAATACCACATAAGGAGTAGAAAATAAAACATGAGCAATCAAAGTAGTTAGCCTACCATATTCAGATATAAGATTCACTTGTAAACAAATGGACAATACCTGAAATATTATCAATAAGAATGCAGCAGTAACAATATCTGCATTTAGTATTGGGATATTGTTTAACATAATCATTCTTTTTTTCCATTTTTTTGTTAAAGCATTGATCCCTATGGCAGTAAATGTGCCAAATATAGTTGATATTATTGTAGATAATGCAGTTATTTCTAATGTGAATTTAATTGCATTAAATAGACTTTTATTCTCTATAAGCATTCGATACCATTTTAATGTAACCCCTGGCATTTGATAGCCACTAGTATGCGTAGAAAATGATGTCAATGCAATAACCAAAATTGGTATATAAGTAATTGCAAGAATAAGGATAAAAAACAAAACGATGAAAGTCTTTTTTAAATATTTTTTATAAATATCAGATTTTGGAATCTCAACCTTGATACGATTTTCCATCATAGTAAAGTCTCTCCTTCCTCATCTACCTTTGAAATAATATATAATGATCCCAATACAAATATAATAATGATTAGACTCCAAAGGCTTCCAATATTAAAAAATGTATGAGATGATTTAAACTGACGTTCTATTAACTGTCCTACCATTCTATATTCAGGATCTCCATTTGTTACAATTTGTGGAATCGTAAAACCCATTGCAGCAGGTAAAAACACCATCATAATCCCTGAAACAACGCCCTTAAGACTTAATGGTAATGTAATTTTAAAAAAGCTTTTAAAATGACTGGCTCCTAAATCTGTAGATGCTTCCACATAGGAATGATCAATTTTTTCTAATACTGTATAAATGGGTAGAATCATAAATGGTAAATAGACAATGGTCATAACCAAAATTATTTTTAAGGATTTATAATTCGTTAAATTGATAGAAATATGAAAAACATTAGAAAGAAAACTATTTTCTGATAATAGATTATTTATGGTTTGAATACGCAAAAGCATATTTGTCCACATAGGCATAATAAAAATTAATAAAATTAAATATTTATGTTTAAATTTGGATTTTGAAATAAAATATGCTATTGGATATCCAATTAAAATGCTCAACGCAGTTGCAACCAAAGCATATCCTATACTTCTTCCAAAAGCTTTTAAAAAGCTCATATCAGCTAACGTGGTAAAATTTTTTATGGTTAATGCAAAATCATTTTTGTCAAATGTGTAAACTGAAAAAGTTTCAATTGTGGAAAAGGCAAATAGAATCATCAATACTAAAGGAATGCCAGTAAAAATAAGAATCCATACAATATAGGGAATAGAATATCTCTTAAAACTATTCATAGACTTTCATAAGATGGATCTCGTATGGATCTACGCTTAATCCTATCTTCTCTCCTACTTTAGCAATTTCATAATCATGAATTACAAATTCCATTCCACAAACATTTGCACAAATTTCAAAATGTACTCCCTTAAATACAATATCTGTTACCGTTCCAACAAGTTTTGCTTGATCTGGCTCACAGCGATCAAAATCCTCAGGTCGAATGACAACATCACATACTTCTCCAACAGTAAAATTCTCATCTACACAATCAAACACTTCATTCATAAATTTAACTTTCTTATTGCCTACATATTCTCCACGTATAATATTTGATTCACCAATAAAATTAGCAACAAAGCGATTTTTTGGTTCATTATAAATATCCATTGGAGTTCCAATTTGTTGAATCACTCCCTTATCCATAACTACAATCGTATCAGACATTGTCAATGCTTCTTCCTGGTCATGCGTAACGAATATAAAAGTTATTCCAACACTCCGCTGTAGTTCCTTTAATTCATATTGCATTTCCTGTCTAAGCTTTAAATCTAAAGCAGATAAGGATTCATCTAAAAGTAAAATTCTTGGACGATTCACAATTGCCCTAGCAATCGCAACTCTTTGTTGTTGGCCACCACTCATTTGATCAATCTTACGATTCTCATAGCCTTCTAATTTCACCAATTTTAAGGCTTCTAATACTTTTTCCTCTATTTGTTTTTTATTTAGCATTAAAGATTTCGCTGATTTAATTTCCAAAGCCTTATCCTTAAGGGTCTGCTTCTTTAGTTTTTCTAATCGCTCTAATTCTGCCCATACAGCAACCTTAGATAATTTTTTAAGCTCAACTTCATATGGTTTAGAAGCTTTAGATTGACTCATTCCATTTGCTATAGATTCTGCGATTAAAGCCTCAATCTCCTTAATCCGTTCTTTAGCAGCTTTTACTTCATCATCCTTTTCCCATTCGATATCAATTTGACGATCCAAATCTTCAAGTATAGGAGTATATTTAATTTCAACTTCATTTAACTTTTTTTCAATTAATAAATTCTTTTCTTCGTTTGTTTCAATTTTAATTTTATGTTTAATTTCCTTTAATTTTTGCTTTAAAGAAGATTTTTCTTCTTTAGACAAAGAAGGATTTTGCAAATCTAAAATGCACTTTGTCCTCTCATCTTCATATTTGGATGCAACGCTATTTTTTAAATCTGATAAAATTCTACTAAAATTTTTTAAACCAAAAGCAACATTTTCAAAAACATTTAAATGAGGAAACAAAGCATATTTCTGAAAAACAGTATTTACTGGTCTTTGATAGGCAGGAATGTTATTAATCGTCACGCCATCCAAAATAATCTGACCAAAATCTGGAGTTTCAAATCCCCCAATCATACGTAATATTGTTGTTTTTCCACAGCCTGATGGACCAACTAAAGTTATAAACTCATTTTCATTCACATAAAGACTGAAATCATCAATAACTACGTTATCTCCAAAAGACTTATGAATATTTTTTAATTCAATTAATTTATTTGCCATATATTTTACTCCTCAAACTAAAAATTTGGTGGGGTAGAAACCCATATTAAAACAGCTTTCTCCTTTGTTCTATTCTCAATATAATGATCACGATTTGTTGTAATATAAAACGATTCTCCAGATTTACATATCTTCTTTAATTGTCCATAACACACCACGACTTCACCTTGAATGACATAACCAAATTCCTCACCTGGATGAGGATAATCATTAAAAGTTGTGGCATGCGGTTCTAGTTCAACTAAAATAGGTTCTATCGCGTGCTCCTGTGATGTTGGGACAAGCCATGTTTGACTATATCCATCAAATTGCTTTGTATACTGCTCCTCTGATGTGAATATAATTTTATCTTGTTGCTCCTCATGAAAAAAATCTGAAAAATTTGTCCCTAAAACCTCTAAAATAATTTCTAATGTTTCTATGGAAGGAGAAACTTTATTGTTTTCTAGTTGAGATATGTACCCTTTTGTTAACTCACAACGATTTGCTAATTCCTCTTGTGTCAACATTAAAAGAGTTCTTCTATCCTTAATTTTTATTCCTAGATTCATAACATCACCCCTTTTTGTTTTCAATTACTAAACTTTTAGTAAGAAATTCCTAAACATTTGTCACATTGATAATATTATATATGTTTTATTATATTTTTGCAATATTTAATCTTGCATTTTTATATTAAAATAAAAAGCCAAGAAAATAATTTCTTGACTTTTATTTGAAATATTATTTAAAAGCCCTTTTAGCCTGCTCATATTCTTTATGATGAGGGATTTTATATTGTTTACCATTTTTATAAAAATTAGACCCTGTTTGATGAAAAGAAAAGACTACATTATATTGTTCACATTGCTCCTTAATGTCTTCAACCCATTCAAAATGGCATGGTCTAGCATTCTTATAAGATTCTCCACCTACAGATACAAAAGAAATCTGTCTGCTAGAAAGATAGGAACGCAAATCAATTATTTCTAATAAAGGTGCTAAAAATAGTCCCTTTTTCTTAATAGGCAAATCTAAAAAAATAGGGATTCTCTCATCTGCCATTTGTTGATTCTCAACAGAAACACATATAAATACATTCTCATATCCATCATGCCAATCAAATGGAATTGTATCTAAAAAACGATCAATTCTCTTAGTAGGGATTAAAAACTCAATATCTGATCGTTCATGAATCATATTCCAGGCATCCTCTCTCCATAAATCAGCTTCTGGCAAAAAAAAATCAGAAGTAAAGCACGTCCCAACAACTGAACCTGCTGGTATTTTATACTCTTTATTTCGATTCATTTGAACAGGATATGTAAATTTAGATTTCACTTGATAAACTTCTTGTTTTTCACTACCACGATAATGATCTAAATATTTTACAAAACAATTTTTACAGCCTGGACTGATTTTTTTACATCCATGCCAAGGATTCCATGAATAATGCATTTTTCTTCTCCTTTTTTAGTATAATGCAAATCATTTTGAAGAAATTGACTATAAAATCAATTCATAGTCTATATAATCTCCTGAAAAAGGATACTCATTATTTAGCCTTCTTTTAATTTGTTTAAATCCAACACTTTCATAATTTTTTTGTGCTGGGAAAGTAATTTCATTTGTCGTTACAATAATTTTTTTTATACCTACATACTTTTTTATTCTACGAATTGCTTCTTCTAATAAAATATGTCCATAACCTTTTCCCTTATATTTTGTCAATATACAGTTATGTCCTATCGCCACATACCTTGGTAAATTTCTAGGATCCCATGAGATATGACCTATTGGTTCTCCATTCAGTAACATAATAAATCCACAATCATTTGTAAATCTTAAGTTAGCATAGAAGAAATTATCATATTCAATCCAATCTTTTTCCCATGCACTTTTGCAACGAATATCAAAAGAATACGCATCAAGTAGCTGCTTATATAGTATACCTCTTTCAAATTCACTAAATTTTTTAAACTCTATTTTCATACATCACCTATAAATTTCTATGATTTTATTATATATCACTTTCTATCTTCATACAAGTAGAGTGTAAAAAAACTATTAAAGGAGAGATTTGCGATCTCTCCTTTAATTCCAATATTCTAATGCCCAATCATATTCTCTTAGAAATATATCATCATCTTTATATCGATTATTATTTTCTTCTAAAGAGGTATCCTTACCCATAAGATCCCAATAATCACATGAAATAGAATTAGAGTAATTCAAATTTAGCTTAGCCTTTGAAAAATTGACTAAATCTAAAATATCATAACTCTTTAATGTGTCTATTAAGCGCCACCTAGAATGTCTATATAAAGCATCAGCTTTATTATAACTTTTATCTGGCCATAAATGCTCTATAATTTTATTCTTTGTTAAAGTTCTTCCTTTATAAACAATAAGTAATGCAAGCATCTCTTTAGACTTATCACAATTAAACTCAACTAAGGTATCATTAACAAATATATCAAAAGTTCCAAACATATGGATACGTAAAGATTTTGTAATATTATTTTTAAGGATTTCATTAATATAAAATTTAAATTGATTTGGATCAAGTGGCTTATAAAGAATCCCTAAAAGATTGTCCTTAAATTCTTTTATAAGAGGTTCTTCAATTGTACTAAATCCTGTAACAAAAACGATTTTAATTTTTGGATTTTTCTTAATAAAACGTCTTGCAAGTTCTTCACCTGATATTAAAGGCATTTTTAAATCGATAAATGCCCCTTGAACTTCACTACTACAATATTCAATTGCATCAAGTGGATTATTCATATAAAGCTTATAATCAATATCTTTATTATCTATGATTTGATCTAAAATGGAATATAGTGCTGGTTTTTCATTATCTACAATTATTATCTTCATACTAACCTCAAAAAATTATTTGTTTTTGTTATTATACCAAACGATG
>JAIDKZ010000118.1 GCA_029051735.1 Anaeroplasmataceae bacterium
GTACTATACCTTCTCTAGATTCAGAAGATGTTACAATAAAGGAATCCTCTGCTTGTAAATTCAGAGTTTCTTTAATTTGTACTTTATTTTTTCCTCTTTCACTATTTTTAACTTTATCTGCTTTTGTTGCAATAATGCAGACCTTGCGATTGTAATATTTTAAGAACTGATACATTAAAATATCATCTTCTGTTGGCTTATGTCTAAAATCAATTAACAGAAATACTAATTTCAAATTCTCTCGATGCACAACATAATTTTCAATCATTTTACCAAATGTCGCTTTTACATTCTTACTCACTTTGGCATAACCATAGCCAGGTACATCAATAAAATAAAAGGAAGAATTGATATGATAAACATTTAAAGTTTGTGTCTTCCCTGGACTAGAAGATGTTTTTGCTAGTTTCTTACGATTTGTCAATAAGTTAATAAAAGAGGATTTGCCTACATTTGATCTTCCACAGAACATAAACTCTACTTCATTATGGATAGGTAACCCTTCATTTTTCACTGCTGATATGATAAATTCTGCACTTTTTATTTCCATATAGTCCCCAACCTTTTTCTAATCACTTCAAATTCCATCTCATTTAATGTGGAAGTTCCTATCATTGCATGCTTTGTACCTGAGTCTCCATGAAAATCAGATCCTGCTGATTTTAATAAATGATATTGATCTGCCAAATTTGAAAAATAGAGTTCGTCATCTCCTTGATTTTTTGGATACCTAGTCTCTATACCATCAATTCCCATTTGAACAATTTCTTCAACATAAGAGCGTGGCAAAAGACATGGATGAGCTAATATTGTAATGCAATCACATTTTTTCACCATAGAAATTCCATCTTGAGTGGATAGTTTTGTAGAAGGAATATAGGCTTTAGAACTATTTGAAATATAAGGTTCTGCTTCCTTATGTGTAAGATTATTGCATTTGGCAATATTATAAAGCATATTGGCTCTGGTAATAACCTCACTTTCTTTAAATAAGGCTTCTAAATCAATGTTCAATCCATAGATATCCCTAATTTTTTCCATCATTTGTATAGCTCTTTCTTTTCGTTCTAATTTCTTTTGAATAGAAAATTCAATCAATTCCTTTGGAACTATGTTATTTTTAAATAAACATACGATATGAACAGATTTTCCTTTGTAATCTGTAGAAAGTTCCATACCACTGATTACCTTAACCTTGGAATTTTTCGCATATTGCTGAATGAGATCACAGCCAAAAACACTATCATGATCAGTCAATGCAAAAATATCTACTTTCTCTTTTTCTGCGATTTGAATTAATTCCTGTGGAGTATATAGTCCATCAGAAAAGTTTGAATGATTATGTAAATCAATTTTCATTTTTACCACCATTTGCATTATAACATAAATTAACTCTAATTTGAATAATAAAAATGACTACACAATTTAGGTAGTCATTTTATCTTTAAAAAGTATGTTTCCATATCCTGATACGTCTTAATTTTTTTCACTTTTTTGAAAGCTTCTTTTTCACCAAATTCACATATCCATCCTAACCAAGTTTTTAATACAATCTCAGTAGATGGGTGCAAAACATCCTTTGTTTTCTTTTCTTGATAATATTCTAAAGCAGAATATCTAGTATAGTCCTTCTTTTTATAGACTTTGCAAGCTGCAATACGATCACAAAAACTTTCCTTTAAATATCGTATTGGTATTTGAATTGGTATATATTGATTTTCCACTATATCTAACCAGTATTCAAAATGATGTTTGTTTCTTCCTTTATGATGTAACCATGCAGCAGAGTATCCTTTTGATTCTCGTTCTATAGAATTAGGAGATCTTTTTCCAGAATAATATTTTGCACCAGTCCAAAATTCTTTAAAAGAATATTTTGATAAATCATGAAACAATCCTTGAAATCCTATTCCCACTTTAAAACAATAATGCATCACCTTATGCCTATGCCTAGTAATAGTTATAAAATGCTTAATTGGATGCATAATTAATCTCCTTAAGATTATTTAAAAGGAGAATACAAGACTCTATCATGTCAGAATCTACAGATAAGTAATAATAAATCTATGTCCCTACTTTGTAAAAATTTATAA
>JAIDKZ010000119.1 GCA_029051735.1 Anaeroplasmataceae bacterium
TTAGAGGTGAGTTCTATATATTCTCCTTCTTTTAAATCAGATGGTAAATGTAAGTCTCCAAATGAAATTCGTTTTAAGGATAAGACCTCCATATTTAAAGCCTGCATCATTCGCTTTACCTGATGATATTTCCCTTCTTGAATTGAGATGCGTCCACAATTTTGGCTAAGCAGTTGAAAAGATGCACTTTTACATTTATAGCCATCATCTAATATGATACCTTCTTCAAAATAAGAAAAATATTCTTTTTTAAAAACACCTTTAAAAGTCAGCTCATATACCTTATCTACATGCTTGGATGGGGATAAAAGATTATGAGCTAATTGACCATCATTCGTAATCAACAATAGGCCCGTTGTATCTTTATCTAGCCTTCCTACTGGAAACAAACCTCTTGTTTCATGTCCTTCAATCAAATCTAGAACAGTTAATTCATGGGGATCACAGGTAGCACTGATATATCCTGCTGGTTTATTTAAAAGAAAATAAAGATACTTTTCATAATGAATTTCTTGTTCTAAAAAAATAACCTCGTCTTTTTCTTCATCAATTTTCAAATCATCATTTCTAACAACTACACCATTAACAGATACAAATCCTTTACGTATATATTCTTTAACTTCTTTCCTTGAACCATATCCTAAATGAGCAAGTAACTTATCTAGTCTCATAAACAAATGTCCTTCACATCATCTTCAATAGAATAACACATTTCCTCATCATAAGAAGCATCACAAATTTGTTCATCTGGTACGATAAGATATTTAATAATACCTTCAGCTAAAACAATATGATCCTCATTTAATATTTGGCATTCAGCAACAAAATAGCGAGAAGTTACTTTTGTGATTTTTCCTACACCTTTTAACAAAACACCATAAGGAACTGGCTTTCGATATTTGGTTTGTAAATCAAAGGTAACTGCAAGTTTCTTTGGTGCAATAATCCAAAACGCACGACAGGCTAGTTCATCTAACATCGCACTAATCATTCCTCCATGAACTCTGCCTGGATAACTTTGATGTTCTTCTTTAAATGTAAATAATCCGCAGACACTTTCATCTTCTAGTTCATAAAACTGGGCTTGAACACCAAATGGATTATCCATCCCACAAATCATACACATTTTACTATTGTTTTGTTTTTTTACCACTTTCATAATTTAATCCTCGTAATCTTCATAATCATCAAAAATATGAATATTTTTCTCTAATAATTTTTTTACATATAAATAACATAAATTTGCATCTATTACATAAGTTAGACTGTTTCCAATATGGGTTTTTTTTGCAATATTTTTCTTTAATAAATGGGGTAATAATTTTGCATAATGCTCACTCAAATGCGCATTCTTAGTAGAGAAATGTCTAGGCATTCTATAGGTTAAACTTTTTCCATACCCTTCTGATTGAAACTGATAAATTTTTTCAGTAAAGCGATCTTCCACTTTCATTTCTTCTTCAATGCTGTGAATAAATGTATTTTTTGATAACGGTGCCCCCATAAAAAGAATCTTTGCATGCAGATCTTTAAGCTTGCCAAAACAGCCACTTGGAGAAACAGGAGTACTACTATTTAAATCAAAATTTAAATATTCCTCTTTATTTTTCCCATAAGCACATACTGAATGTGTAGGATGTAAGCTTCTTTTAAATCCATTTGTCTGTAATGCAATATTGGTTAAAGCACCCACACAAGATGGAGTTTTCTCAGCTACAAAGACTTGTTGATCTTCTTGAATTGTTGCCCAAGTATGTGTTGGAAATATAACCAGTCCATCATTAAAATAATCCATAAATGCAGCCACAATATCCTGTCCTTCAACATTTCCAAAGCTTTTCAAACTAGAATGAATCATAACTATATCATCTTTTGAAAAATTATTTTTTTCTAAATCAAATAAGATATCTTCTTTAGTTGTATAAAGCATCTCAATATATGAATTAAAATATTGTTCCATAAAATAAGTTTTCTCATAAATTTCCTTTTTAGAAAAAGACTGATTTGAAACAATTAGCTTATCCTCATCATTTTCTCGATGAAGAATTGCAATTACAGTTCCTTCAAAGGTTTTGATTGGTTGATCTACACCAAGAATATAAGCATCCAATCCCTCATGATCAGCAAGAGAATATACTCCATCAATATATCCATAATTCACTCCATAAACAATTTTAGGATGGGTAGGATGAGCAGAATGGATTGCTCGGTCTACAATCACTTTTACTTTTTTGCCTAACATATAATCCTCCAATAACGAAAAGGTCCCATAGGACCTCTTCATTAATTTCTTCTAAAATTATAAATTAAATCTTCTATTTCCAAATCTTTATCAACAATTACGTAGTTGTGATTTACGATTTCTTCTTTCCAAATTCCCTTTTCAACATCTTTCCAGTCTTTGCTTCTACAAATCTTAAACTCTAAAACAGTATTTGCAGGAACTTCCATAGATGCTACAAAAGATCCATCAGCACATTTCTTCATTGGAATTGCTTTCCCTTCATCCCAGTTATAATAGCTAGAAATAATATATAATCCCTCTGCTTGATTTTGTGCTTCGTATAGAAGTTTGGCAGTGAAGTTTACCTTATAGGAAACAGATTCTTCATCCTCTTCATCTTCATAATCATCAAAATCATCTTCCTCATCCTCTATATCCTCATCAAAATCAGCTTCATAGTTGTTGACATCTGAGGATTCAGAATCATCTAAAGTACGCACATATTTTTTAATTAATCCTTCTTCTATCAATTGTTCAAAACTTCTAGGATAAAATATTTCACTATAGTTGATAGATTCAGCCAAACATAAAGCATCTGCTCCAGCGTTTTTTAATGCATCTTCTAATAATTCTAATGCATACTTCAAACCTCTATGACTTTTAATGCTAACAACCATAGGGTAAATTTGACCTTGTTTAGTTAAAGAACGATCTTTAAAATGATATTTCGTATTTACATAATCAGCAGGATTTAAAGCTAAATGCAATGATATATTTTTAATAGACATCTTTATTGCAGCAACCTTAATTCTACCAAATGTAATTGTTTCTTTTCCAAAACTCATACGTGTATTCACTTTTTTATGAGTAGCACATAAATCTTTAATAGACTGATAATACTCTATAGCACTTTGTGA
>JAIDKZ010000012.1 GCA_029051735.1 Anaeroplasmataceae bacterium
AAGTGTAATAGTTAAAGGCTCCTTTATAAATGTTAACGCATCAATTAAAGCATCATAATTGAAACTATATAACTCCTCAATTTGAGAAGAGAGGTATTCTAATAGTTTTATTTTTGTATTATATATTTTTAAATTCAAGGTTATATTTTTCATACAAACCTCAAAATTGAAAAAGAAGAATAATGATTACTTGTGTAAAATATTAACCAGTCAGAAGAATAAACAATTCGCTTAGAACCTCTAGAGGTTCCTTTATAATCAATGTCACATTCTGTATAGGTACGACCATTCTTGTAAGGAAGTAATTGTTCTCGATTATAAAATTGATCTCCACCAACGCTTAATTTATTTTCAGAGGTATATTCATTTTTGTTAAAATATTGTTTTGTTCTATAATTGTTAGGAAGTTCATGAAAAGTATATATATAAGCTCCAACTTCTTCCATACTTGTATAAAATCCACTTTGGCTTATTGATATATCTGCTAGAGTAATCTCAATTACAGGCATACCATAGTCATCATATTCAGTTTGCCAATGAGCTTTTAAAATCAAATTAGAAGTGATAGAAGTAGTAAAGTTAAATTCTTCCTCTTTTAAATACCATCCAGAAAATACACAGCCTTCTTTACTAGGATCAGTTGGCTTTGTTGCTTTTTTTCCTTCTTCAATTTTTTGACTAGGAATGAAGGTTCCTCCATCTGAATTAAATTCTACTGTATAATACTTTAAGTCCTTTGATTCCTCATGGCATCCAACAAAGAAGAGTATTGTAAATAAAATTAAAACAATTAATATTTTTTTCATAATAAATTTCACATCCTTAAGTTTAACTTCATTATATCATGTTTTCTGTTGGATTTATTAAAAAAAATCTATAAAAAATATAAAAAAATAGTTTTTTTGTCAAAAACAGTTTATTTTGTAAGCGCTTTAGGTTATAATGAAGTTACTTAAGTTTACTATTGAAAAAAGAGAGGAAATATGTATGGGAAGCGAAAGTATTATCGTTCTTTCATGTGTTATTTGTGCTGCTATCATCACATTAGCATATGTATTTATTCTATTTAGACGTGTAAGTAGAATAAAAATAAATAATTCAAAGGTGGAAGAAATATCAAAGTATATCCATCAAGGGGCAATTGCCTTTTTAAAAAGAGAGTTTATGATTATTGTACCCTTTGTTTTATGTTTTGCAGTTTTATTGACTGTACTTGGATTTATTCCTGCATTTAAAAATGCAGAAGGAGTAGGATATAAATCAGCAATTTGCTTTGTGGTTGGCGCATGCTTTTCAGGTTTAGCTGGATGGATAGGTATGTTTACTGCAACCAAATCTAATGCTCGTACTGCAATGAAGGCAGATGAAGAAGGAATGTCTCAAGCATTAAAAACCGCATTTAGTGGTGGTGCGATTTTAGGATTAACTGTAGCAGGATTAGGACTATTAGGATTGACTGGGTTATTTTTTGGTGCATATAAAATATTTGGCATAGAAGAAGCTGCGAAGATTGTGACAGGATATGGACTTGGATGTTCTATGATTGCCTTGTTTGCCCGTGTGGGTGGTGGTATATATACAAAGGCAGCTGATGTAGGTGCTGATTTAGTTGGAAAAATAGAAGCAGGCATTCCAGAAGATGATCCCCGAAATCCAGCTACTATTGCAGATAATGTTGGAGATAATGTTGGAGATATTGCAGGTATGGGATCTGATTTAACAGAATCTTATGTAGGATCTATCATTTCTGTACTTACCATAGCAGCAACTTTGTTTGCTTCAAATCAAGGATCTTTAAAGAATTTTTTGTTCCCACTAATGATTGCAGGTGTTGGAGTTTTGGCATCTATGCTTGCAGTAATATTTATTCGTTTAAGAGATTGGAAAAATCCACATAAGGCTTTAAATATTGCAACTTATGTGGCAACAGGAATTGTAATTATTGCAACTTTGTTTATAGGCATTTTCTACATGAAATCTATCAAGTATTTTTTTGCAGTATTGGCAGGATTGCTTGCTGGAATTTTAGTAGGCTTTATTGCAGAGGTTTATACTTCTAGTGATTACAAAGAAGTAAAACGAATTGCATATGAGTCTCAAACTGGTCATGCAACAAATATCATTGCAGGTATGGGCAGTGGTATGAAATCAACCGGATTTACTATATTAGCTTTGGTTGTTGCAATCGCAATTGCTTATTTTGTATGTGGAAGCTATGGAATTGCTTTAGCTGCTGTAGGCATGCTTTCTACTTGTGGTATTACTGTTTCTGTAGATGGATATGGTCCAATTAGTGATAATGCTGGCGGCATTGCTCAAATGGCACAACTAGATCCACATGTTAGGGAGATTACGGATAAGTTAGATTCAGTTGGAAATACTACCGCGGCTATAGGCAAAGGATTTTGTATAGGGTCTGCAACGTTAACATCTTTAGCTTTAATTGTTGGTTATTTTAGCTCCTGTGGCGTTGAGTTGATTGACATTTCTAATCCAGTTTTTATTGTAGGGTTACTGATTGGAGCTATGCTTCCTTATTTATTTAGCTCCCTTGTTATTGCCTCTGTTGGTCGTGCAGCCAATAAGATGATTGAAGAAGTAAGAAGTCAGTTTGAAAATCATCCTGGTATATTAAAAGGAGAAGAAAATCCAAATTATGCTAAATGTGTAGATATTTCTACAAAGGCTTCCTTAAAGGAAATGATTCTTCCTGGAGTTTTGGCAGTATTCTCTCCTATTGCAGCAGGACTTATATTAGGTGCTGCTGGTTTAGGAGGAGTATTGATTGGAGGATTGCTATCTGCAATTATGCTTGCTGTTTTTATGGCCAATTCAGGTGGTGCTTGGGATAATGCTAAAAAATATATTGAAGAGGATAATTTTGGTGGTAAGGGATCTGAATCACATCATGCAGCAGTTACTGGTGATACAGTAGGGGATCCACTGAAAGATACGGCAGGGCCTGCAATGGATATTCTAATTAAATTAATGTCTATTATTTCATTAATTATTGCACCATTACTAATCAACTATCAATCCTTATGGGATTTAATTGTGAAATGGTTAAATAAATAAAAATTCATGAAAAAACCAAGAAAATTTAAAGTTCTTGGTTTTTTTTCATAGGAAGTAGATATTGCATTTCTCTTTAAAAAGTATTATTATTTTTGGTGTGAATAATTTATTTTAAATTATCCAATACTTAAATTGAAAAATGAGGGAAGTAAAATATGAAAATCGTTAGAAAAGTAAAACCAGATATTTATTACATTGGCGCTTCAGATATGCGTTTAGCATTATTTGAAAATTTATTTCCAATTGAAAAAGGTGTAAGTTATAACTCTTATTGTATTATTGATTCAAAAACTTGTGTATTAGATACAGTAGATCATTCTGTTGAGGAAGTCTTTTTTTCTAATTTGAAATGTGCTTTAAATGGAAGAGATTTGGACTACTTAGTAGTAAATCATTTAGAGCCAGATCATAGTTCTTGCATTAATGAAATAGTACTACGTTATCCAAATGTGACAATCGTATTTAATGAAAAAAGCTATGCAATGTATCAAAAGTTTACAGATTGTAGCATTTCTTTTCCAACTTTAATTGTTAAAGAAAATGATGTCTTAGATTTAGGAAATCATAAATTAACTTTTATTATGGCACCTATGGTTCATTGGCCAGAGGTTATGGTAACCTATGATTTAACTGATAAGATTTTGTTTTCAGCAGATGCATTTGGAACTTTTGGTTCTTTAACTGGAAATATCTTTGCTGATGAAATGAAAATTGATGATTCTTTTTATGATGAAGCTAGAAGATATTATACAAACATTGTAGGCAAATTTGGATCAGCAGTACAAGTTTTATTAAAAAAAGCAAAAACCATTAATATAGAGATGATTTGTCCACTTCATGGACCAATTTGGAGAAATAATTTTACTGAATTTATAAGCAAATATGATTTATGGAGCCGATATGAAGCAGAGGATAATGATATTATCATAATTTATGGCTCTATGTATAATAATACATATCATGTTTGTGAGGATTTAGCATATCTTCTTGCAGAAGAGGGAATTAAAAATATAAAACTTTATGATGTTTCCAAAGTGGATGTTTCTTATTTAATTGCTGAAATTTTTAGAGTGAAAAATATAGTTTTGGCATGCCCGAATTATAATGGTGGAATATATCCAAAAATGCATGATCTTTTAATTGACATGCAAGCATTAAATGTATCAAATAAAAATATTGCAGTTATTGAAAATGGAACATGGGCATTCATGGCAGGAAAAAAGATAAAAGATATTTTATCTTCGCTTAAAAATATTCATATCATTGCTGAATCCGTTTCTATTGAAACAACTGAAAAACAATCAACTCTTGAACAATTAAAACAGCTTGTAAATCAATTTATAAAGTAAAAGTATCATATAATTATTTATTTTAAGATATGAAATTTAAATGAGAAACATACTTGTGAAATTAAAGATATCATTGAAAATAAAACATAATCAAATATCAGAAATTTTTTAATACTTGCACTAATTTATTTTTCTATAATAGTCACTCTTATATCATTATTTTATAAGTGTGTTATTAG
>JAIDKZ010000120.1 GCA_029051735.1 Anaeroplasmataceae bacterium
ATAAACTGGATATGTAACTAAACTTTAAATAGTTCTATTTAAGTAAAATTTAGTTTATACTTTTTAATTTTTAAAGATTTGAATCGTACTTGCTGAAGAGTGTTTACTAAATTGTCACGTTAGCAAACTCTTTAATTCCTATATTTACTAGTTCATCAACCAAGCATTATAAAAGTTTATTTTCTTATACATTTTATTATTTTTTTAGCATAATTTAATTATACTCAATATCAATTATTTTTAAAAGTTCCTTTTTAAATCTGTCGTTCATTAACTCTTTAAATCCGTCATTAAATTCAATGCCAACAAACGACCTATTTTCATTTATAGATGCAATTAACGAAGTTCCACTTCCTAAAAATGGATCTGAAACAGTATCTCCTTCATATGTGGATAAAAGTACAACTCTTGACACTAACTCATTAGGATATATTGCTGGATGTATATATTGTTTTCCAATACTTCCTGCTTTCCTATTAATGTTCCAAAAAGCGCCTTTGTTAATTTGATTGTTTTTATAATCATTAATCTTACTTTGTTCAGATAAAAACACATTAAAAGTTTCGTTTTTTGAGAAAACTAAAATATATTCAAAATGGTCTCCTATATTTTTAGGACCTGCAGGAATTCCAGATGATTTATGCCATATAAAGATTCCTTTATAAAAAAAACCAATCTTTTTACAGCTGTTAATAATATCATAAGGAATCAAAATAACTTTATTATTATGTACTCTAACATTAATATTAATCCATAAACTTCCATCTTTTTGTAGTTTATAAAAACATTGTTTCCACACAGTTGACATTCTATTAACATAAGTTTCATAAGATTCTTGTCCGATTTGACCTTTTTTAAAATAATCTTTCAAATTCCAATATGGAGGAGATGTAACTATAGTTTTTATACTTTCATTCTTTATTTGAGTCATAACTTCTGATGTATTAAAAAAAACTTTCGCCTGAAGAACATATTCTTTTAACTTGGCGTTTGTAAATTCTCTATTTACTCTATAAGATTTCCAATCATCATTAATAACTTCATTACATTCCTCCGCATTCGTCATGCTTAATAGTTTTTTAATAATTTCATCATCAGATAAAAGAATGTGTCCTGTTATGTGCGCTTTACCATCATCAACAGTCGGAATCCAAACATTCCCAGGATCTTTTCCCTTTGAATTGTAATTTTTTTGCCTTTTCCCCCATTCAACATCTTTCCAAATATGTTTTTCTCGGATAGAGTCTTTGTTAAAATCAAGCCTATTTTTATCTTTGCAAAGCCAAATAACAAAACGAACGTTATCATTAAAAGCGACTTCTGATATAATTTTACTTGGATAAACAATAGTATTAACATATATATATCCTAGTTCTAATGCAAAATGAATAATATCAAAAACATCGTTTATAACATTGCCTTTATCATCGTATTCAGTTTGACATATAACAAAACAAGAGCCTTCTTCGTATATACCATTAAAGTTAGCACTAAGCTGTCTTTTTATATTTTCATAATTTGATTTAATTATAAGTGCTTTAATCATCGTTAGCACCTTCTAAACGTTTTTGGGCAATCTCACAATATTCGGGTATTGCTTCAATCAATATATAATCTCTATGTAACTGTCTAGCAATTTTTGCTGTTGTCCCACTTCCTCCAAATGGATCTAATACTAAATCTCCCTCAGATGACCAAGAAACTAAATGATCTTCAACCAATTTTTCAGGAAATATAGCAGGATGCTCATAAGCAATCATATCTTTTGTAGAAAATCCTTTTCCATTAATATATTTCCATATATTGGTTCTAACACCAAACTCATTTACTATTTTTTTACCTTTTTTTGTTAACGTGCCGTTCTTTTCTCTTCTAGTTATTTCACTATATGTTGATACGCCAGCCCATTTGTTTGGTTTGTCTTTAAGAATATTTATGGTTTTAGGTTTTCCTTTACTTAAAACAAACATATATTCAAAAGAGTTGAAATATCTATTCGGATGAGGAGGACCAGAACCAGCTTTTTCATAAATAATCACATCAAACATATTAAAACCTATTTCTTGGAAATGTAATGCTTGTCTAAAACTAGTCAATGACTTAGCTCCATCTTCAGTTTTATCTCCAACAACCCAAACGACTACACCACCCTCCTTAATAACTCGATATAACTGTTTGGCTATTTTTTTAAATACATCGAAATCCCACGTGATTTTACCAGTATAATCGCGCAAGTCATCATATGGAGGACTAGTAACAACAATATCAATACACTCTTTAGGAAATTTTCTTAATGAATCCTCAGAATTATCATTAATAATTGTATTCTTGATTTCTTCAATATTATACATAAAAACCTCCTACGCTGCAATTGTATTAAATTGATCTTCAGTTATTGCTTTGTCGGCAAGCAAATACTCAAGATGATATGAGCAGAGAATTCTCTCTTCCTTTAATAATTTAAGCCTATCTACAATGGAAGATTTCAGATAATTATTCTTATTTATATTTTGATACTCCTGCTCTTTATTGCTAATTCTTAAAAAATGAAGTTTGCTGTGGCAATTTGGACATAATGCATATAAGTTCAAATAGTGATCTGGTCCCAATGCTATGTTAAAAGGAATAAGATGATGAAATTCAATGTATGGCTCTTCATTTTCAGTAATAAATGTTTCTTTTCCGCAACATTCACATTTCAACGAATCATTTTCCATAAACCTTGCCATATAATAGGTTTTCAAAAGACATATTAGAGAACTATTTCTTTGCCTTTCAGCATCGCTTAATGCATAAGATACAGAAATATTCTTAATTTTGGTGAACAAATCTGAAATACTTTCTTTCTTATAATCAAGTGAATTCTGTTTTTGAGTTTCTGGCGAAATATCAATAAATTCTGAATAATCATTAGAATTCAGACATCTCATTACTTTATTTAGACCACTAATAACTTTTTTTAATGTTTTTATACCAAATGTTTTTAACATATTTTTAAAGTTATTAAAAGCAAAATCTGAAATCAATTTCACATCATTTTTTTTTGCTCTTAAAAAAGAGACTTTACAGGCTGCAGATGAAACACAAAAAATAGTAGTCAAACTAATAAATTTGTCAAGATGAATATTATATAAATCCCATTTGATTTTTATTCTAGCATCAGTTTTTTGTTCAAAGTTATTTGATGCTCCAACATATCTTTTTCTTAAATCCTTTTCACAATTTCTAAACAAATTTTCATTTATTTTTAATTTATAAATGTTTAACTTCAAATAAATTTCATATAGTTCCTTTAATCGCTCTTCATCTTCAGGAACAAATGCTTTTTTTGATGGATTGTATTTACAAAAACCTATTGGATTTGTCCCTTTGTCTAAAGGTAAATCACTTCTTAAACCTAAAACATATTTCCATAATTCTTTACGACCATCCTCTTCTTTAATATCTCTGTTTCTTCCAAAGGAGGATATCTTTGCTTTTATACTGGATAAATTTATAAAAACAGCCTCTTCATTAGCTATCCAATCTTTTTCTGATATTAAATGATTTCTTCTTGAAACAATATACATATATTCATCAACAGATAAACTTCCACGTCTTAGAATTGTACCAATCACATCTAAATAAGGAGTATAACTAATTGAAAATCTATCTGCATTCAATTGCAAAGTAGGAACATCATTAATATCAGCAGTGGCTGGCTGTGATATCATTTTTATTTTTTGATGCTCCCATATAGATAAAAATTCATAATAATTAGCATTAAGGGCAGCTTGACCAATAGGCGTCAAACTACTAAACTCAAAATCAGTTGCACCTAATGATTTTGAATGAAAGAAACCATAATAATATAATATTTGTCTTTCATTTCTGATAAAAGCAATCAAATCATTTCTAATTCCATTGTAATTGGGATTTGAATGAGGATACTTTGCAGCAATGTTCCTAACATCCTCTATAGTCAGTTGTCTTTTTTTTGAATCATTTATTATATTTTTAATTGCGTCACTAGAAAGAATATATTTTACAGAATTATCTGAAATTCTATGCATACTATTTACTTGCTCTGTTGAAATTTTTATGGCAGAATTAAATATAGTATCTTGTATGATATTATCTGTAAAAACAAAAGATTCTTCTTGAATTTTCTCTTTAAGCATTTTCTTAATACCCGCTTGACCACCAGCACCCATTAGCAAAGCAAAATAATATTTTCTGGCAGAACAATCATATAATTGCTTCTCAACAGAATTATTTAAATTCGAAACATCTATAAAAGAATTAAAAGTTTTAAATTTTTCAGACTTAAAATTTATAGTTTCTTTACTACCATAAAAGAATTCAGTGGCTTCTGCTTTAACTATTGGATCAAGGGACTCAATGTAATTATCAAAAGAATTAATAATCTTATTAATATATTCTCTAGTATATATATCATTAGTAAGAAAAATATAATAATATAATACCAAAAATTTTTTTGTATACCAAAGTGAACCAGAAGTTGAAACTTTTGTCAATTCCATTGATTTGGTCAGTGCATAATTGCCTGGTAATAGATTTTCAAAGAACTTATCATACATAATTTCTTCCTCCAATTTCATTCCACATTTTTCAAAATAAAGAGATATCCATTTTTCATTCTAATAATTTGTAATTTCTACTACTTCCCATTTATCTACGAATAGCAAAACAATCCTAAATAAACTGTCAAATTTTGCCTAAATTAGAAGGATTTTGTTTATTAGTTTTTATAAAGATCTACTATATAAACTTATCTTCTCTAACAAAACATTTATGATACAAGTATAACATTTTTTTTACATAAAAACTACTGATTTGAGCAAATATCTAAAAAAAACAAAAATACTTTACTATTTCATTTCCATTTTTCTCAAATATATTGAAGATTTTTCTCTTCATTTTTTTAAATGAAATTTCATTTACATT
>JAIDKZ010000121.1 GCA_029051735.1 Anaeroplasmataceae bacterium
GAACGAAAATAAAAATATCAATAAAAATGCAATTAAAATCCCTTTTTTAAAAATTGTGTTCAATAAATATTTTTCTACTAATTCAATGATAGTTTATTTATTCTTTATTTAATTTGAAAAATTATTATTGCTCCTTGCATTTTAATATCAAATTTAGTCTCTAAATTTAACATTGAATACCACCCTCTTTACTCTTCTTTTCACTAATATTTTATCATTTTATAATATAAATTGTCAATAATGACTTTTATTAAAAGATATTGCATTAAAATATATTTTGTGTTATATTATAGTTGTTTAGGATGTGATGGAATGTCTTGGAAAACAGATATAGAAGAGAACTTTAAGGTAGGACTACTTGATTTACTTATTCTTAAACTTCTTTCAAAAGAGGATATGTATGGTTATCAATTAAAACAAGAACTGCTTTCTCAAAGTGATAATTCTATAGAAATTAAAGAAGGATCGCTATATGGCCCATTTTATAGATTAGAAAAAAAAGAATTTATCATTTCAAAAAAAGTTTTAGTTGGAGCTAAGCGATTTAGAGTTTATTATCATTTAACAGAAAAAGGAAAAGAATATTTAGACTGTGGAATTGAAGTGTTTAGTAAAATTTATACTGGAGCAAACACAATTTTAATGAGGTAAAACGATGGCTGTATTAAAAAAAGAATTAAAAAAGTATTACAATTCTATTAGAAAGAATCTAGCCTGTTCTTTTAATATGAAATCTGTATTTATAAGTGAATTCAATAGTAGAGTTTATGATTACTTAGAGGAAAATCCAAATCAAACAATAGAAAATGTAATTGAGTATTTTGGAAGTCCAGAAGAAATCGCAAAAAGTTTTGATAAAGATAATGAATACTATAAAAGTAAAGCTAGAAATCGATTAATTTTAGAAATTATACTGATTACATTATTAATTGTTTCTATCCTAGTTTCATGTTTTGTTATATGTAACATCTTAAGCACTTTGGGTGGAGACTCAACCATCACAACAAAATAATAAATCAAGGGGGATTAAAATGAAAAAAATTATTATTATTGCTGGTCTACTTATTTCTTTATTGATTGTATGGAATGGAAAAGCTACAGCTGCGGAAATACAAACCAAAGAAAATTCAATTCTTCTTTTTTCACAGAAAGAAAAACAAGATGATGGATACGTTATTATAGAAACCTATGAGAAAACGAATGAATCTAATGTTTCCCTTCTATCAAATAGTTATTCTAAACATGGAGAAAGAATAGTAACAAAATATGATACTAAAGATAAAGTTCAGTGGATTTATGTTCTTTCAGCTGAATACTGGATTGAAGAGGGTGATTCTGTAATCTGTTATAAAGCAGATTATTCTACTACTATTAAAAATTCTTTATGGAAATTCAGTGAAGGTTCTACTAGTTATAGTGGAAATGAAGCTTATGGAAAAGGAAAATTTACATATAAAGTATTATGGCTTTTTTCAGTTCAAAATACATACATTGATATTCATCTAGCATGTGATGCTTATGGTAACTTATCTTAATTAAAATCAAATCACCTCTGACTTTTATGTCAAAGGTGATTTTTTATTTCTTATATTTTTAATCCTTTTAAAACATCATTAATATTAATATTAGATACCAAATTAGGTATAATATCATAGAAGTCTTCTTTTGGAACTTTTTCTTCAAATTTCAGAATGGTTATAACTTCATTTTTAATTTGCAAGATACAAACTGGTGTAATTAATAAATTGATATTACTTCCATCACCTGCTGTATCTTTGATATCTGTATTTACATTAAAGAAATTCACTTTCACTTTATACACAGGAACTATGCTTAAATTGTCTGTAATATCTTCCTTTTTTCCAAGCATAATTCTTTCATTTAATAATTTAGATACAAAATCTAAGTTTTCCAAATTTACTCAATCTCCAATTTTATTTTGTAGGTTTTAAACCAATAATCTATTTGATAAAGATAAGCCAAGAAAGCTGTTTTACGCATAAGTTGACCATACCATGGAACCTCTAGTTCCTCATCACTATTCATGATATCACGAATTTTATTGATATCAAAGATTTCAAAAAGAATACTATTTTTATCTTCTAAAACTTTTTTCAGCAAATACACTACTTCCTCATGGTATTCTTTAGAATTACTTTTAGGATATGGACTCTTCTTTCGGTCAATAACTTCATTTATGACTGTCCCTTTATAAGCATCTCTTAATAGTTTCTTTTCCACTTTGCTTCTATATTTATATTTAAAAGGCACATTATACAAAAACTCAACTAAATCCTTATCACAAAATGGCACTCTAACTTCAAGACTAGCGGCCATAGTTAATCGATCTTTACGATCCAAAAGATTTGTCATAAAATATTTCATATTTATATAGCTTAATTGTCGCTGTTTAATTGTTGTTTTAGAATCAGTTTTGAGAACAGGAGTTTCTTTTATCGCCATATCAAATTCATTCATAACATAGCTTTTTAAATTTAAAATTTTTCTATATTTGTCATTTAATAAGCTTTCTTTATAATCTAGATTACGAATCCAAGGAAATGTTGTTAACTTTTTTGTTTTTTCATAAAACCAAGGATAGCCACCAAATATTTCATCCGCACATTCTCCTGATAAACCCACCTTATGTTTTTGACTGATATTTTTAGCTAGAAAGTACATAGATGAATCAATATCTGTCATTCCAGGCACATCTCTTATTAGCACTGCTTTTTTTAAACCTTCAACAAGAGATTTATTATCAATCATAATATCATACTGGTTTGATCCTATTGCATCACTTACTAAATGAGTATAATCTGAATCTCGAGATCTTTCAAATGCATTTTCTTTAAATTCTGAATTTTCATATGAAATACTATAAGTATCTAAAGAATCTTTATTTAGAGCAACAATTGTTGAAATAATTGAGGAATCAAGCCCTCCAGATAAAAAGGTAGATAAATCCACATCAGAAATCATTTGTCGTTCAATGGCTTTGTCTAATAACTCTCTAACTTTAGTTTTTGTTTCTTCATAGGTTAATTTATTTTCCATTGCTTGTAAATGATAATAAATATGATCTTCTATCTTTTTACCTTTACAAAATTTTAAAAAATGTCCAGGTTTTAATTCATAAATATCTTTGAATACTGTTTTAGCTTGACTATGAGAAGGCCCCATCCCCAATAGTTCACACAAGCCTTCTTTATTCACTATTCTTTTATCTGTATAGGCTAATATGGATTTTATTTCTGATGAGACAATAATATCTTTATCATAAAATGTATAGTAGAGTGGCTTAACTCCAAACATATCTCGAACAATATATACTTCTTCATTGTGCGTATAAACAAATGCAAAAATACCATTGATATCATTTAAAATACCATCTTTAAACTTCATAAGAAGTTTTAATAATAGTAAGGTATCACTATTAAACTCTAAAGGTTGTTCTAGTCTTTCTTCTAATTCCTTTTGATTATAGATTTCACCATTATAGATAAGATGATCATTTATTATACTCATTGGCTGTTTGGCATTGATAACATCACGAATAGCTAAGCGTTTATGTCCAAAGGAATGATCTTTGGTAAACAAAAAGCCTGAATCATCTGGTCCTCTATGATTTAAAAGATTACACGCTTTTATAAATTTATCTTCATCTGTTTTTGTGTAAAAATTACTTTTATAAAATATTCCACACAAATCATATCACTTCCTATATTATCCTATGAAAAAAAATAAAAAATGTGAAAGCAATTAAAAGAATTAGCTTTCACTTTTTAATTTTGGTTTTTGAACTATCTTTATAATCAAAGAAAGGAACCGTATAGGAATAAACCTGCTCAAAAAAATGAGAAATTTATTTTTAAATCCAATGATGCAATAATTACATTTTCTTTTCTTAATTTGTTTATATGCAAGTTTTGCAAATTTTTGAGCAGTTATAGGTTTCATACGATCCAATAAATAACTATGACTTTTATCTGCACCTGCTGTATCATAAAATGATGTTTGAATGACTCCAGGGCATATACCTAATACTGCTATATTATATGGCTTCAGTTCTCTTGCTAAAGCTAAAGAAAATGATAAAATGAATGCTTTAGAAGCATAGTATGTTGCCATATAAGTCCCAGGAAAAAAAGCAGAGATTGAAGAAAAATTAATAATATATCCAGAATTTCTTTCTTTCATTTCTTTTCCAATGATATAACATAAATTCATCAAAGAATTCAAATTTACTAAGATTAAATTGTTTTGATCTTCTAAATTATGATTTAAAAATTCATCATAAATACCAAAACCTGCCATATTAATTAAAATATCAATTTGTATTTTTAATTCTTTTATTTCCTTAAGAATATCATGATGTACATCATTTTGTCTTAAATCATATTTTAGAATATAGATTTGTATGGGATACTGTTCTAATATCCTTATTAAATAATTAATTTTATCATTGGTTCTTCCTACTATGACAATATCATAATTGTCTTTTGCAAATTCTTTACATAATTCTACACCTATACCACCAGTAGCACCAGTAACCAAAACTGTTTTTTTCATGATATCACCAAAATTAGTATGACCGTTTTAAAAAACAGATATTAAAAAAACCTTTAAATACTTCAAAGATAAAGGCTTAATAAGAAATGATAAAATTTTAATCTTTATAAAAAATCGTAAAACTCTTTCACAGACATATGCAAAGCATCTGCTACTCGATAAATCATAATTGAATTGGGACAGCTTTTTCCATTTTCAATATCACTTAATGCTCTAGCAGAAATTTTCATTAATTCTGCTAATTCCTCTTGTGTATATCCACTTTCATGTCGAAGTTCAGCAATTCTTTTTCCTATTTGTGTTATATACTTCCTTTCAAATTCAGAATATTGTATCTTGCTCATTTTTATCACCACCTATATTATCTTATAAC
>JAIDKZ010000122.1 GCA_029051735.1 Anaeroplasmataceae bacterium
GGATTAGCCAAATACTTAAGTTCTATCATTTTTGAACTGGATTATGAGCACAAGAGCCTAAAAGAACATGGGTCTTTTCATCATCTTCTTTATCTATTTCAATACCTAGCTCTTCTTTTACCCAATCATATCCATTTTGATCTATTTTTGCAATTAACTCTTTTCCACCAGTTAATACAATTCTACCATTAATCATTATATGCACAAAATCAGGCTTGATATAATCCAAAAGTCTTTCATAATGGGTAATTAACAAACATCCTAAATTTTCATCAATCATTTGACTTACATTTTCACCAACGATTCGTAGCGCATCAACATCCAAACCTGAATCGATTTCATCTAAAATCGCAAATTTAGGTTTCAGCATTTTCATTTGAAGAATTTCGTTTCTTTTCTTCTCCCCACCTGAAAATCCCTCATTTAAATACCGATGAGCTAAATCCTCAGGCATTTTCAGTTCATTACAAGCCTTCTCATAATTACGAATAAAAGAAAACAAAGGAACATCCTTTCCACTACAAGAACGCATCGCTGTACGAATAAAATCACTATTGGTTACTCCACTTACTTCCGCAGGATATTGATATGCTAAAAAAATACCTTTTCTTGCTCTTTCATCTACTGCAAGTTTAAGCATATCTTCACCATCTAATGTTATACTTCCAGCAGTCACCTGATATTTAGGTTGACCCATGATAATTGAAGATAAGGTAGATTTTCCTGTTCCATTGGGTCCCATTATCGCATGGACCTCTCCAGTTTTTATGGTTAAGTTTACTCCCTTTAAAATTTGTTTTCCATCTATGCCTGCACATAAATCTTTAATTTCTAAAATATTACTCATCTATTCATACAACTCCTATTCTACGAGCATTTTTTATTATACCACATTATGTCTTATTTTTACCATATTTTGCTAAATTATAGTGATATATTTTATTTACCTCACGAAATAAATCATTTGGATTATTATGATCAATTATTTTTTTGCATTGTGATTTAATATCCTCTTCATTCGTGTCAATTGTTATTGCATATTTTGCATTCTTTAATAAATGATTGGATAAAGTGGATGAAGTTAATCCAACAATATCATATTGATTTTCTAATGCATATTTTTTTATACTAGAAAGATCTTCTATTTTTTTGCTATAAATTTTTATATATTTTAAATCCTTTGCTTGATTTGTTTCAAACACATCATATATCAAAATGGATAATTGTTCAGACAACAACTTATCTTTTCTAATGGTCTCTAAAACAGGATTTACCACTTCTTCTTTTTCCACAATTAAGAAATAAAGAACCTCTTCTTTAGGTGCAGACTGTGAAATATAGCAACAATATCCCGCATTTCTTTTACTCTCTGCATAAATTTCTTCACCTTCATTATCCAACGATTCATTATATGTAAATAATACATTATTTCTTATTAGGTTAATAAAAGGCGATATATGCGCTTCCTTTAAAATTTCTTTTACTCGTTCTGATGCCTCTATGCTTATTTTTTCTGTAAAAAGATATGTACAAGTCTTTGGATCATATAATGCTGCTCCTGACATACAAATGATTGGATGTTCTACTTTGACATCCTCTAAAAGAGGCATGAAAGTTGTAGGAGTTCGCGTTGTAAAAAGTGTTACATTAGCATGAATGCGATGAAGATAATTCATTTTATACTGCATAAACCCTTTGAAACGATCCTCTTCTTTCAAAAGCATTCCATCAATACAAACACAAAATAAAAGATTTTTATTTTTAAACCGATGAGGAAAACGGAATAAATTCACTCCTAGTGCAATTAAAACTCCTATCATAGTGGATAATATACGATTTGTACCAAATTGCCATTGCCACTGGCCTACATTGACATTTGGATTCACGGTTACAGAAAGGAAGGTAAGAATAGAAACGAATACAGCCTGCTGTTGTTTTAAGGCTACACCAACAATAATCACTATAATTGTACAAAAAGAAATCAAAAGATATGGAAGAACAAAATTAAAAGTTTCCAAATTCACTGAAGCTAAATTTGGCCATTTTCCACCACACAACTCATAAAATGTAATTAAAAGAATTCCTATTATCCCCCCAATTAAGGAAGCAACACATCTTATTTTAGCTTGATTCAAACTTGCACTTTTACTTGCATGAACTGAAAATGCAGTCGCAATTCCAGCAAAAAATGGATTATACCATGAATATGCAAAATTATCAGGAACTCCTGGTATAAATTCAAAAAGTTTTAAAAGGATGAAAAACAGTAGACATCCAAAAACTGAAATTGCAGTTTTGATTGTACGTAATCCTATTCTTTTCATAAAGCACCTCCTCACGCACTAAAAATCAAAGCCTGAGCTTTGATTTTTTATTTCACAACTATATTTACCAAGCGCTTAGGAACGACGATTGTCTTTACAATCTCATGTCCTTCAATATAAGGCTTTATTCTATCACTAGCCAAAGCCAATTGTATAATTTCTTCTTGAGACAATGTAGGCATAACCTCTAACTTATCACGAAGTTTCCCATTTACTTGAATAACTAAATTAACCATTTCATTCACTAATTTATCTTCATCATAAACAGGCCATGCTGCAAAAGTAATTGTATCTTGATAACCAAGCATTTGCCATAGTTCTTCTCCTAAATGTGGACAAATTGGATATAGAAGTTTAACAAAACCTTCCATGTACTCTTGATATAAACTTTCAGCTTTATATGCATCATTTAAGAAAATCATCATCTGAGCAATTGCTGTATTAAAGTTCAAACTATCAAAATCACTAGATACTTTTTTCACTGTATAATGATATACTTTATCTAATTTTCCATCATTTTCTTTTGTGAATTTCTTTGTGTATTCTTCTTGTGTATATAAACGCCACACTCTATCTAAAAATCTACGTGCACCTTCTAGCCCCTTATTACTCCAAGGAAGAGAAGCTTCTAATGGTCCCATAAACATTTCATATAGTCTTAAAGTATCTGCTCCATACGCTAATACAATTTCATCAGGGTTAATTACATTTCCACGAGACTTACTCATTTTTTCATTGTTCTCACCTAAAATCATTCCCTGATGAAACAATTTTTTAAATGGTTCCTTATAAGGAACTAATCCCTTATCATATAAATAATTATTCCAAAATCTAGAATATAATAGATGGCCTACAGTATGCTCAGAACCTCCCATATATAAATCCACAGGCATCCAGTGTTTTAAAAGTTCATAATTAGCAAATTCATCTGAATTATTTGGATCAATATAGCGTAAGAAATACCAACTAGAAGCTGCTGATCCAGGCATTGTAGTTGTTTCTCTTTTCACCTTTTTCCCATGATATGTTGTATTTACCCATGACTCTGCATTTTCCAAAGGTGCAGTTCCATTGACTTTTGGTTTATAATCATCTAAAACAGGCAATACCAGTGGAAGCTCATGATCTGCTAATGCTTCACTAGTTCCATCTAAATAATGTACAATTGGAATTGGTTCTCCCCAATATCTTTGACGAGCAAAAATCCACTCTCTTATACGATATGTAATCTGCTTAGAACCACAATGATGCTCCTCTAACCATGAAATCATTTTTTCTATAGCTTCTTCTTTATTTAAACCATCTAAAAAGTCAGAATTGATATGTACTCCATCTTCTGTATAAGCCGCTTTAGAAATATCTCCACCCGCCAAAACAGGAATGATTTCTAAATCAAACTTTCTGGCAAAAGCATAGTCTCTTTCATCATGGGCTGGAACAGCCATAATAGCTCCTGTACCGTAATTTGCAAGAACATAATCAGATATCCAAATTGGAATTTCCTTTTGGTTTACTGGGTTAATCGCATAAGCACCAATAAATACACCAGTTTTCTCTTTATTTAATTCTGTACGCTCTAATTCACTTTTTTTACTGCATTCCTCTTGATACGCACAAACCTTATCTGCTTGTTCTTTACTCATAATCTGGTTTACCAATTTATGTTCTGGTGATAACACACAATAAGTTGCTCCAAATAAAGTATCGCATCGAGTTGTAAAAACAGTAAATTTTTCATTTGTATTCTTTATCTTAAAATCTACATGAGCACCAACAGATTTCCCAATCCAGTTTTTTTGCATTTCTTTTGTAGAGGATGGCCAATCAATTTCATCTAAACCTTCTAATAAACGCTCTGCATAAGCTGGAATATCCATAACCCATTGCTTCATATTCTTTCGAATAACAGGATATCCTCCTCGTTCGCTTTTACCATCAATAATTTCATCATTTGCAAGTACAGTACCAAGTTCTTCACACCAATTCACAGGCATATCCACCTGTTTGGCTAAACCATCCTGATAAAGTTGCTTAAAAATCCATTGTGTCCATTTATAATATTTTGGATCACAAGTAGAAATCTCTTTTGTCCAATCAAAGGATAAACCAAGCATTTTTAACTGTTTTGTAAAGTTAGCAATATTGGCTTTTGTAAATTCTTCTGGATGATGCCCTGTAGCAATTGCAAATTGTTCTGCAGGTAGCCCAAATGCATCCCATCCCATTGGATGAAGAACATTAAAGCCTTCCATTCTTTTTTTTCTTGAAATAATATCAGTTGCTGTATATCCTTCTGGATGTCCTACATGAAGACCATGTCCTGAAGGATAAGGAAACATATCTAACGCATAAAATTTAGGTTTTGAAAAATCCCAAACATCTGTTTTAAAGGTTTCATTTTTTTCCCAAAATTCTTGCCATTTTTTTTCTATTTTTATATGATTATATTCTTTCATAAGTTCCTCCTAATTTATTTATTTCTAATGAACTTAGGTCCATTCTTATCTTTGTTTTTCTTTTTTCTTAAAATAAAATCAATCAGTGTCATTAGTAAATATGGGATGGCTAATGATAATAATACCGCACCATACCACAGTCCAATTGAATTGGCAAAAACATGCTCAACATGAAAAAATAAATACCATATTAAGCATCCTAATAAAATAATTCCCACCATGCAAAATGGCATCATTCTTGGAGTATCATATTCCATAACTAAAGATTCTCGTAATAACATCATGATTAGATAAATTAAAGGACACCCCAGCAATACACAACTTAATACAGTGATAAAAGTTTCAGGTGTGTCAAAGCCTTTAATAAAACCAACTGGAAGAATAATGAGTAAACAAATCCCCATTAAAATATATTGAATTATATTTAATCTTTTTAACATTGTTTTTCCTCCTTTTTTGATTTCATTACATCATTTATTGAGTATTATACAACAATTTTGACAAAATAAAAAGTCCTAAGATTCATCTTAGGATTTTTAATGCTATCAAGTATATCTAATCAAAATTATAAATTCTAAAATCAATTGAAAGTTTTTAATTATAAAAAAATCAGTCTCCAAAATAGGAGACTGAATTATTTAAAATCCAAAGAATTCTTTAGCGTTATTGTAACAAACATCCTCTACAATTTGACCTAAAGTATCTAATTCCTCAACTGGGTATTGTCCAGACTCTACTAAATTACCAAGCATTTGACAAAGTAATCGACGATAATACTCATGACGAGGATATGCTAAGAAACTACGAGAATCCGTTAACATACCAACAGACTGAGCAATTAATCCAACCTGCATTAAAGTTTCTAAATTTTGACGCATACCATCTTGTTGATCTAAGAACCACCAAGCAGTACCAACCTGTACTCTTCCTTTTACGCCTTCTTTTTGGAAGCAGCCAGAAAGAACAGTTAACGCATAATTATCACGTGGATTTAAGCAATAAAGAATTGTCTTTGGAAGTTCATTTGTTTCATCTAAAGCACCAAGCAATCCTGAAAGTTTTGCCATATAGTTTTGATCTTCTATCGCATCAAATCCTGTATCAGGTCCAATTTTCTTTAACATAGATTTTGAATTATTTCTTAATGCGCCAATATGATATTGCTGTACCCAGCCATGCTTATGATATTCTTTACCTAAGAAAATAAGTACATACCCTTTATACCAATCCTGCTCAAGTTCAGATATTGGCTTACCAGCCATTCCTTTCTTAAAAACAGAATTCGCTTCTTCATAACTGCAAGGTGCATAATGTACTACATCTAATGCATGATCAGAAAGTCTAGATCCCATTTCATGAAAGAAATTAATTCTTTCAGATAAAGCGCGTTCTAAATCCTTTAATTCTTTAATCTTATACCCTACTACACCAGATAGTTGGTTCACCCAGTCAGCAAACCATGATAATTCTACATTGATTGCTTTATCAGGACGGAAAGCAGGACGAACATGAACCTTTAAAGTTTCATCTGCATTCATTTTCTTATGCCAAGATAAATCATCTACAGGATCATCTGTTGTACAAACTGTATCCACCTTAAACTTATACATCATTTCACGTGCAGTTAAAGTTTCTAGTTTTTTATTTGCCTTATCCCAAATGACTTTTGCATTCTTTGCATTAATTACTTCCTCTATTTCAAAATATCTTCTCATTTCTAAATGAGACCAATGATATAAAGGATTTCCAACAAAATAAGGCATAGATTCAACAAATTGCATATATTTTTTATAATCATCATCAGGTCCAGAAATTGAATCCTCTTCATATCCTCTTGCACGAAGACTTCTCCATTTATAGTGGTCTCCATAACGATCTCCTGCACCTAACCAAACCTCAGCTAAATTACGGAATTTCTTATCCTCAAAAATTTCCTTTGGTTGTAGATGGCAATGATAATCAATGATAGGC
>JAIDKZ010000123.1 GCA_029051735.1 Anaeroplasmataceae bacterium
TCAAAATCAATTCTATATGGCATTTTTAGATACAAATGATACAAATAACTAAGGTGAAATTTCTACGTTTGTTTATGAATTTTTAGATATTGTTAAAGAATCATTTGAAACAACTGTAGATTACTTAGGCAGAAAAAAGAAACAGCTAGATGAGTATGAAGAGATTGTGAAAAGTATAAAAATATTAGATACCAAAGAAAAAGAACTTTTATTTTTATTTGTTCAGGTAGATTTGTTTGGTGAAGAAGCCTTATCAAGAAAAAATTTAATGGCGATTACAGAACTTTCAAGACCTACTTTAAACAAAGAATTAAAAATTTTATTGCAAAATCAATTTATAAAGGTTGCCAAAAAGAATCGAGAAGAAATCTACATTTTAAATAAGGACCATTTAATTTAAGTGAAAAAGGTTAAGGAGGAATCATATGAATATTTTAGTCGTAAATGATGATGGAATTTTTGCAGAAGGAATCCATATACTCGCAAATAAATTAAAACCATATGGAACCGTTTATGTGTGTGCTCCTAATCAAGGAAGAAGTGCTTCAAGTCATTGCATTATTTTACACGATTCATTGACCTTTGAATTTGAAAAAGAAGAGGATGGAATTTATTGGTATAAGACTAGTGGTATGCCAGCAGATTGTGTTAGACTAGCATTTGATCTTTTAAATATCCAATTTGATGTGGTGTTTTCAGGTGTGAATAACGGATTAAATATAGGAACAGATATTATTTATTCTGGCACAGTTTCTGCAGCAAGAGAAGCAATGTTAGAGGGATGTCCTGCAGTAGCAATATCTACTGATTTTGATTCTTTTTCTATAGTGAAAGAAGAACTTGATCAAGTATTAGAATTTATATTTAAAAATAAACTATATCATGCATCCTATGTTTTAAATGTTAATTTTCCTACTAGCATTTATTCACATTCAATTGGTTATCAATTTGCTAAACAAGGTAAAAAAATTTATCGTACAAAGTTTATTTTAAATGAGGATGGAACTTATAAAAATGTAGATAAGGATATTTATACAGATGATGATCCTAATACAGATGTAAATCTTTCTACAAAGGGGTACATAACCTTTGTTCCATTGATGGTAGAACAGACAGATTTTGATGCGTTACATGAATTTATAAATTTTAAAAAATAATAAAATTCCACCTGTCGCTTTAAGGTGGAATTTTTGTTTTGATTTAATTTAATCTTTTTGTAATTCTTTTAAAAATAATTCCAAACGATCACATGCAATTTTAATGGTATCAAAATCAACACAATAGCTAATACGTATATAATCATCTGCTTCAAAGCAGTGACCTGGAATAATGGCTACCTGATATTCTTTTGCAAACCGAGCACAAAACTCTAAGCTAGATAAACCATATTTTTTAATGGATGGGAAGATATAGAAAGCTCCCATTGGAAGGTCTACATCAAATCCCATATGGATAAGTCTTTGATAAATGTAGTCTCTTCGTTTTTTATAAGATTCAACCATAGAAGAAGAATCATAGTTTAATGCTTCCATCATTGCAGGCTGTATAAAGGTGTTTAACGCAACAATCATATATTGATGAATTTTAGATGCATGCTGACAAAATTCCTTAGGAGCAATCATATATCCACATCTCCATCCAGGCATTGCGTAGGATTTAGAGTAGGACTGGCAGACAATAATTTGCTCCTTTAAATCTTTATATCTTATAAATCCTGGCTTTCTATCTTCATAAACAATCTGTGAGTAAACATCATCACAAATCACATAAATAGGCTTATTCTTAATAGCTTGATATACAATTTCATAAGTCTCATCACTAAATATAGAACCAGTAGGATTGTTTGGAGAAGTAAGTATGATGGCTTTTGTTTTATCAGAAATTGCGTTATCTAAATCCTCTTTGGTTAATTGAAAATGATGTTTTGTTGTATCAATTGGAATTACTTTTCCTCCCATAAATTCAATCATTTGACGATACATTGGATAGGCAGGCATTGGAACTATTATTTCATCATTAGGATTTATCATTGTAAATAAAGCAGATGTTAATGCCTCAGTAGAACCATGTGTAATGATAATTTCTTCTTCAGTGCAGTCAAAATGATTGTATTTTTTTTCAAATAAAGCAATCTTCTTTCTTAACTCTAAACTTCCTAATGTTGGACCATATTTGGTTTTATGAGCTTTTAATGCATCAATTGCTTGGTTTGTTATTTCTGTTGGGGTATCAAAATCTGGTTCTCCAAGTGTTAAAATAATATTTGCTCCTACAGATTTTGCATAATCGTTAAATTGTCTTATTTCAGAAGTTTGGACTTTCAATATATTCTGATTCAATTCTCCCTTCATAAGAATTCTCCTTTTTAT
>JAIDKZ010000124.1 GCA_029051735.1 Anaeroplasmataceae bacterium
TATTTTTAAGGATGATACACATGAAAGAAGAAAGATATTTTAAGAATGATTTTATGAATATGGATTCTATGCATGATTCATATGCAAATGAAGCAAAAATTGAAAATGGGTGTTTAATAATTATTTATGATAAATTGGATGAAGGTGTATTAGCCCCAGATGGGAATCCATATTATAAAAATAAGAAATTAACTATTAAATATAATTTTGAAACGGATTGTGAAGCAAAATTTTATTATAATAAAAACAAGGTTATTTATGTTGATTTGATAGACAATATTGATCTGTTTATTAAAATAACTAAAAATTGTTTGTTTCGATCTTATAAATATTCATTAGATTGTTTTGGTGAAATAATACTTGATTTTTCTCTAAGAAAATTAATAAATGGCAAATATCATAATTATAAATATTGGGGATTAGAAATTAGATTAGACGCTATTGATATAACGTATATATGGGAATAAAATAATTGGGATAAATTAGAAATTATTGATTAAATAGGAGATGGTGTTATGAAAAATATGTATGCTATAAAATGTTTATATCAAATAAATGTATATAATGAAAATGAGGACAAACCTGTAAATTCAATCCCAGGATGGGAAGAAAGAATAATTATAATTAAAGCATATAGTATGGACGATGCTGATTCTAAAAGCGAAAAATATGCTAAAGATTATGAACAGGAGTATTATAATACTGAAAATCAAATTGTTAAATTGAGGTTATATACAATTTTAGATATTTTTGCTATATTTGATACAACTTCTAGGGATAACATTGAAGTATATTCTAATTTTTTTGATGCTACTATAGAAGAAGTGGAAAAAATGTTAGACGTGGAATATCCATTAGATTGATATTTTTGGAGAAACATTTCTACTTTGTAAATTTCAATTTAGCGTCCTATATTTGAAAAATAAAATGTAGCCCACCTATACTTCATGATCAAAGGCAGTGGGCTATTTGTTTATTTCTCTATTAAAGCACTCGATTTCAGGGCTGTTTTACTATCAAAGAAGAAAATTTTATCAATGCCTATAAATCAAAATGAGCAACAGCTTTGCACATGATTTTAGAAAAATGTTGGGAAATGATTCCTAACTTAAATATCTAGTGATTTATAGTAATTTCCAAAGTCACTCATTATATTGATGATTGGCAATAAATTTTTACCTATATCAGATAATGAGTACTCAACATGAGGTGGATTTGATTTAAAATCAATTCTATTAACTAGTCCATCATCAATCATTTGCCTTAGGGATTCAGTTAAAACTTTTTGTGAAATCCCTTCTAATGACCTTTGAAGTTCATTAAATCTCCATGGTCTTTCTTTTAGGTTTCTTATAATTAATAATTTCCATTTACTGCCAATTAAAGAAACAGTAGTAGCTACAGGGCATTCTGGTAATTCATCTTTTGTTTTCATATGATTAAGCTCCTTTACAATTTATATTATATTATATCATGCATTCCAAAAGTTGTGTATAGTTACAAAAAGGTGCGTACTTTTTAATCTTTTCTTTAAGTGTTTAAATATAGATGTAACAAAAAATATAGAAAGAAGAGGACTTTAAAAAATGAAGAATTATGTTATATTAAATGTAGTAAACGAAGGAAGAGTAGAACTTCATGATCAGTTAGGACTAACAGGTGCAGAAATATCAATTAACACACTTCCTGCAGGTGTAGGTGTTCCATTTGTGCATTATCATAAGACTAATGAAGAAATATATTATGTATTTGATGGTAAGGGATATGTAGTAATTGATAAAGAGAAACTTGAAATTGCTGCGGGTAGTTGGTTAAGAATAGCACCAGAAGCTAGAAGACAATTCTTTGCATCTAATGATGCATCAATTAGCTATGTATGTATTCAAGTTAAGGGTAATTCACTTGAAGGCTATACTATGACTGATGCAGTTGTAGAATAAAATAGTATCATTTTAGGAATATTCATACAATAGATGATAAAAGGTTTGATATTTGTTGAAATCAAACCTTTTTCTTTTTCTATGCATTTAAAATACAAATAATAAGAATAATAAAACTATCCAAATGAAAAAATTATGAGGTGAAAGAAATGGATATAAAAGCAATGTACAAACTATCTTATGGATTATTTATTCTTACAGCAAAGGAATTTGAAAAGGATAATGGATGTATTATAAATACTGCAGTTCAAGTTACAACACATCCCAATCGTATTACAATTGTAGTTGATAAGAAGAATTACACACATGATATGATTCTAAAAACAAGGAAATTCAATATTTCAGTTTTATCAGAGAATTCAAAATTTGCAACATATCAGCATTGGGGATTTCAAAGTGGAGCATCTGTAAATAAATGTGAGCAGATATCCTATAAAAGAGCAGATAATGGAATCATTTATCTTACAGATGAATGTAATGCTTATCTTTGTGCAAATGTAGTTTCAACAATGGACTTAGAAACTCATACTCTTTTTTTAGCAGATGTAGTTGATGCAAAAATCTTGAGTGATGATGAATCTGTAACCTATTCTTATTATCAGAAAAATATCAAAGAAAACCCTAAAACAGAAAATAATAAGAAAGGATATATTTGTACTGTTTGTGGTTATATTTATGAAGGATATCCATTACCAAATGATTTTATTTGTCCATGGTGTAAACATCCTGCAAGTGATTTTATTCCATTAAATACAGAAAATAAAAAATAATAAAATACTATTTCTATTTAGTATGATATAATATATTTAGAGTTTCAAAAATTATATTATACTAAATAGAAA
>JAIDKZ010000125.1 GCA_029051735.1 Anaeroplasmataceae bacterium
ACATTATTATATGAAGGAAAAATTGGATTGGTACTTTTAACTATAAAATAAAAACTCTACTTGTTGTAGAGTTATAAATATTTACGAATATCTAAGGTTAATTGATGTTCTAAATTAATTAATCGTTTGGCAATACTTCTAGTATCATCATCTGCTTTTTTATACTGATTGAGATACTTATTTAGTGATTTTACTCCCATATTACAGCCATCTGTCATTAAATCAGCAATTGTTTGATCTGATTTGTCCATAACCAATTTCATATTGGTTTTCATTAATGACATTCCCTTTACCATAGGATTAGGATTCTTTCCCTTATCTTGATACTTATGCAATAAATCTTCTATTTCTGTTTTTAATCGATCATGCTCATCCTTACATTTATTTAAATCATATTTAAATTCTTCTGATTTTACATGTTCAATTACATCCTCTATGGCAGAAACTCCCATTTTAATGCCTGAATCACATTCTCTCAAAAGTTTTATTGTGTCATCTTCAATCATTTTTTTCAACTCCTTTTTACATAGTATTTCCTATTTTACTTAAATTATGTTATACTTAAATAAAATATAGAAAGGAATTAGTTCTATGAAAATTGACTCAACAAAATTACCAAAACATATTGCAATCATTCTAGATGGAAATGGTAGATGGGCAAAAAAAAGATTACTACCAAGAACAATGGGACACAGAAAAGGTGCATTTAATATAAGAGATATTGCTAATTCATGTAATTCTATTGGCATTTCACACTTGACAATGTTCTGCTTCTCTACAGAAAACTGGAATCGTCCAAAAGAGGAAGTTGAATATATCATGAAAACTCCAATTCGATATTATAAATAATATAAAGAAAAAATTTGGAATTCCAAAATTAAAATTAAATTTATTGGAAGAAGAGATCGAATTCCTTTTGAATTAAAAAATGTAATAGAAGAAATTGAAGATAAAACAAAAGATAATACTGGTTTAATTCTTACACTATGTGTAGATTATGGTTCTTATGATGAAATCACAACTGCAACAAAGCAGATTGCAACTTTAGTAAAAGAAAATCAGATTTCTATTGAAGAGATTACTCCTTCTCTTATTGAAAATCACTTATTTACTAAGGACTATCCAAAACTAGATTTATTAATAAGAACAAGTGGAGAAATAAGAATAAGTAATTATTTACTATGGCAATTAGGCTACGCTGAATTATATTTCACTGATTGTTTATGGCCTGATTTTAATGAAAAAGAATTAGAGAAAGCTATTATAAGCTTTCAATCTAGAAAAAGAAGATTTGGTGGATTAAATGAAAATCAATAAAATTACTCCTCAAGGATATTGTGGTGGAGTAAAAAATGCTTTAAATATGGTAGAAAGGGCTATTAGTGATAATTCCTTTCCTAAACCAATTTACTTATTAGGAGCAATTATACATAATCATCATGTCATTTCTCAGTTACAAGAAAAAGGTGTTCTTCTTTTAGAGGATAAATCCAAATCAAAACTAGAGCTTATAAAAACTATTTCATCTGGAACAATTGTTTTTTCAGCACATGGATGTGCACCTAATGTTTACCAGCTTGCAAGAGATAAAGGATTAACGATTTTAGATACCACTTGTAAAAATGTTTTAGTTATTCATAATAAAATAAAATTTTATTTATCTGAAGGATACACTTGTATCTATATTGGAACAAAGCATCATCCAGAATGTGAAGGGGTTTTAGGAATATCTTCTTCTATAATACTTGTTTCTTCCTTAGAAGATGTAAAGAAGTTAAATATAAAAAATAAAAAGGTATATGCCACCAACCAAACCACTTTATCTATCTATGATACTGACTTGATATATAGTGAAATTCAAAAGCAATATCCAAACATCATAATAGATAACAAAATTTGTAATGCAACTACCATTCGACAAAAAGCATTGTTGAAACAAGAAAAAGTAGATTTATGTATTGTTGTTGGTGATTCAAATTCTTCAAACACAAAAAAACTTGTCCTTGCAAGCCAAAAAGCAGGAATTTGTACTACTTTGGTGGACAACATTGAAGATGTAAAGCAATTAAATTTATCAAATATATCCTCTATATCCATAACCTCAGGTGCGTCTACACCTAACTACATTGTAGATGAAATTATAGAGTATTTAAAAAGGGCAAACTAGTTTTGCCCTTTGATTATATTTAAAATATCTTGTTCTGACATACCATAATTATCTAACACTTCATCAATGCGGCCATGTGGTAAAATCATATTTGCATCAAAAGAAATCGTCTTAATCTGAATATTTGCAGATAAAACATTCGCAAAGTCTACGATCATTTGATACAAACTGCCATTTCGAATCACTTGCTCAATAACTACAATAGTATGATATGAGGTAAAAGCTTGTTTTAAAAATTCCTTATCTAATGGTCTTATAAATCTTGCGTTAATCACTGAAACATCCAAATTATATTTATTTACAATTTCTAATATTTTTAACACATCTGGTCCATAAGAAATTACACAAGTATCATTTCCTTTTTTTAAAGTCTCATAACCTGGATAAATAATTGGAGTATAATCTAATGTGTTAAAATAAATATCAATTATTTTTCTTGGATATCGTATGACCATTGGACCATTATGGATAAATGCATAATTAAAAATCCCAATCAAATCCTGTGTATCCTTTGGCATAGCTATTGTCATATTTGGCATACTTTGAAACATAGCAATATCATAAATTCCTTGATGTGTTGGTCCATCCTCACCTACAACACCAGCGCGATCAATGCCAATAATCACAGGTAAATTTTGTCTAGCTATATCATTTAATATCTGGTCATAAGCCCGTTGAGAAAAAGTTGAATAATATAGTAAAACCACTCTTTTTCCACTAAGTGCCATTCCAGCAGCCATATCAGCAGCATGTTCTTCTGCTATACCCACATCATAAAAATCATGAGGGTATAACTCAGCAAATTTCTGCATCTTAGCTCCAACTTTCATTGCAGGATTGACAACAAAAAATGGTGCTTGATCTCTTTTATGAAGTAAATAATTTGCCACGACTTCTGAATATGAATGCTCATTCAGTTTGTGTTCCTTTAATGGCTTTCCTGTTTGTATATCAAAAGGTTCAACACCATGGAAGTCTCCTTCCTTATCATATTCAGATGGTGCATATCCTTTTCCTTTTTGTGTCAAGATATGAATTAAAACTGGACCTGTATTTTTTTTCACTCTTTCCAATGTTTTTATACAAGATCTTAAATCATTTCCTTTAATAGGTCCATAGTAGTCAAACCCCATATCCTCAAAAATATTATCTTGCTGAATTAAACCTTTGATTCCTCTTTTTAACTGATGAAAAAAATTGCAAACAAAAGTTGGGAAAATAAAAATCAAAAATCGTTTTAATCCACGCCACAGTTTTGTTCCTCTAAGTCTTGATAAAGCTTTAGAAAGTGCTCCTACTGATTTAGATATACTCATTTTATTATCATTTAAAATTATAATTGGAGTTAAATTCCTTTGTGATCCCAAAAAGTTAAGCCCTTCAAATGCAACACCATTCATAATAGAGGAATCACCAATTAAACTTACAACTTTATCTTCCTTATTTGAATTAGCAAGCAGCATACCAGCCATAGCAGATATTGTCGTAGAGGAATGCCCTGATTCCCACACATCATACTTAGACTCATCTTTGTTTATATATCCACTTAAACCACCATATTTTCTTAAACTATGAAATTCTTTTGCTCGTCCTGTTAAAATTTTATGAACATATGATTGATGTCCAACATCAAATAAGAATTTATCCTTTTCAGGATCAAATACGTAATACATTGCTATTGTTATTTCTACAACCCCTAAATTACTACTTAGATGTCCTCCTGTTTTTGATAGACTTTCTATTAAAAAACTTCGTATCTGAGCAGCAAGTTCTTTTAATTCTTTTATTGTCATTTTCTTTATAAATGAGGGATCTTTTATTTCTAATAAGTCAATCAATTCTCTCACCTTATTTCAATAGACTAGTATTTTAATTATACAATACTTTTCTAAAAAAAACAAACCTTATTCTCAATATCAGTTTACTTGATAACATTTAAAAATTTCGTTTGCCTTTTTTTACCATTATTTTTTCACATGAATAGCAAACACTATTCTTGAAGGAAGTGAAAAAAATGAAAGATAAAATCACATGTAGACCTTGTAAAGAACAACATAATTGGGAAATTGAAAACCAATATGGAGAGGTTTTGAATAAACACTATTCTTCTAAACAAGAATGTGTTAGAGCAGGCGAAAAGTTAGCTAATGAATGTGGCTGTGAACTTTGTGTTTGCAATGAAAATGAAAATTATTAAAATTTCATTTAACAAAAATCTATTAATTATGGATATTAAGACATTATAATCAAGGGCACTACTTTAT
>JAIDKZ010000126.1 GCA_029051735.1 Anaeroplasmataceae bacterium
CCGAAATAGCTCAATTGGTAGAGCAACTGACTTGTAATCAGTAGGTTGAGGGTTCGATTCCTTTTTTCGGCACCATTAGAATTAAAGTTTAACTTTTCTTAGTTAGACTAGTATAAAATAAACGCCTTATTCATATGGATAAGGCTTATTTTTTTTCATTTTCGTTAATTAGAAGATACGATTTTTCATTGACTTATTTTTGAAAATTTGTTAAAATATTTGATGTTGAACAGCAAGAAAAAGAGCGTAGAAATTCGACGATGATTTTACGCTCTTTTATTTTTTTGTTCTTCGTAGGTTTCACGCGTTCTTTCCTCTGATAAAGACGACTAATCTAGATTTGGAGGATTTTATGGAAAAACAAGAGAATTTTTTAGGTACTGAAAAAATACCAAAGTTGATGTTAAAATTTTGTATACCTTGTGTTTTGTCACTATTGGTAAGTGCACTGTATAATATTGTAGATCAAATATTTGTTGGCAATAGCGAACTTTCAACACTTGGAAATGCAGCAACAGGTGTTGTATTTCCTATATTTATTATAGCCCAGGCATTTGCATGGTGGATTGGTGATGGATGTGCTGCTTATATGAATATACATCAAGGACGAGGAGATAATGAGAATACTCATAAATGTGTTGGCACAGGAATGATAATTACATTTGCTGTGAGTATTCTTTTACTTGTAGTTTTCTATCCGCTTAAAATGCAACTTTTAACTTTATTTGGCGCCTCAAATAATAGTATTAGTTATGCGATGGAATATTTCAATATTATACTAGGATTCTTTCCTATATACATGTTGATGAATATGATCAATGCAGTGGTACGAGCAGATGGTAGTCCTAATTGGTCTATGTTTTCAATGCTTGCAGGAGCAATAGTAAATATAATTCTAGATCCTATTTTTATATTTGCATGTCATTGGGGAATGTCTGGAGCTGCTTGGGCAACAGTAATAGGTCAGGTTGTGTCTTTTTCTATTAGCATTTTTTATTTATTTCATACAAAGTCTTTTCGCTTATCTTTAAAAAGCTTTATTCCTAAATTTAAAATATTTGTAGAAGCAATAAAACTTGGGCTATCCTCATTTATTACACAGTTGACAATAGTCATCATCTCACTAGTATGTAATATCATGCTTGCTAAATATGGAGCTATGTCACAATATGGTATAGATATTCCTATTGCTGTAATTGGTATAGAAAGCAAAGTATTTACTGTTGTAATAAATATAGTAGTTGGTATTGTACTTGGTTGTCAGCCAATTATAGGTTATAATATTGGGGCAGACAAAACGGATCGTGTAAAAAGATTATACAAGTCAATATTACTGTGTACTTTAATTATAGGTCTTTTTTCTACATTACTCTTTGAACTTGCACCAAATGCAATCGTAGGAATGTTTGGTAAACCTACGAATATACCTAATCCAGAAGATTATTGGGATTTTGCACAGAAGACGTTCCGTATTTTTCTTTCTTTAGTAACATTTACGTGTTTAATTAAAATGTCTTCAATATTCTTTCAAGCGGTTGGTAAACCTATTTTTGCTGTTTTGACTTCATTAATTAGAGATATAATTTGTTTTATTCCTTTAATATGTATTATGCCTATCTTTTATGGTATAGATGGCATATTATTTTCGGCTCCTATAGCTGATTTAATTGCAATGACAGTTACTGTTATTTTGACAATTGTTTATTTTTTGAAATTAATAAAACCAAAACAATTGGAAGAGTTATATTAAAATGATTGTAAAGTTATAAAATGAATAAATAAAGAAGTATAACGTTTTCTTTTTAAGATTGGTGTTTTTTATTTCGTTTTGTGGTATTATATTGATAGAGGTGACAATACAAATGCGTAAAACAAAAATAATATGTACATTAGGTCCTGCATGTGATTCTGATGAAATGCTAAAAGCAATGATTGAAAATGGATTAGATTGTGCAAGGCTGAATTTTTCTCATGGAACTCATGAGGAACAGAAAGTAAGAATGGATCGTGTAAAAAGAGTAAGAAGTGAATTAGGAATTCCACTTCCAATTTTATTAGACACTAAAGGACCTGAAATTAGAGTTAGACTTTTTAAAAATAAAAAAGTAGATTTAAAAAAAGGTCAAGAATTTACCTTTTGTGCAGATTATGATTTGATTGGAGATGAAACTAGAGTTGGATTGACTTATCCTGATTTAGCTAAATATGTCAATCAGCCAGGAGTTAAAATATTAGCAGATGATGGTAAAGTTTCTTTTGAAGTTTTAAGAGTTGAAGGAAAAAATGTTGTTTGTAAGGTTTTAAATGATGCAAGTCTTTCTGACCGCAAATCAATTAATATTCCAAACGTTATTGTAGATATGCCTTATATATCTGAGGTGGATCGTTCAGATTTGATTTTTGGAATTGAACAATGTGTGGATTATATAGCGGCCTCCTTTGTTAGAAGAAAAGAAGATGTTTTAGAACTTAGAGCATTGTTAGATCAGTATGATACTTCAGGAAAAATAAGAATAATTTCTAAAATTGAAAATACAGAAGGTATTGATAAAATGGATGAAATTATTGAAGCATCTGATGGTATTATGGTTGCTAGAGGAGATATGGGTGTAGAGGTACCATTTAAAATGCTTCCTTCCATTCAAAAGACTTTAATTGATAAATGTTATCATGCGGGAAAAATTGTAGTTACAGCAACTCAAATGCTTGATTCTATGCAAACCAATCCACGTCCTACTCGTGCAGAGGTTAGTGATGTTGCAAATGCTATTTATGATCGCACTACAGCTATTATGCTTTCAGGGGAATCAGCTGCTGGCAAATATCCTTTAGAGTCTGTTACTGCAATGAAGGATATTGCTGAATATACAGAAAGTGCAATAAACTTTCAAGATCGATATTTCCAAAATAAATTAAATTTAGGAGAAGATTTTTTATCTGCAATTTGTAATGCTGCTGTAAATGCTGCCTATCAAGTAGATGCTAAGGCAATCATATGTGTAACAAACAATGGGTTAACAGCATTTAAATTATCTGCTTATCGTCCTGCTTGTCCAGTTATTTCTGTAACTGTCAATGAAAAAGCTTGTCGCCAATTAAATCTAGCATGGAATGTTTATCCGGTTTATGCTGAAAAGAAAACATCCATTGATGAGCTTTTCCAGTATGCAATTGACAAGGCATTAGAAACTAAAGTAGTTAAAAAAGGTGACAAGGTAATAATAACAGGAGCATCAGCAGTAGGAAATGCAATTACTGATACAATTAAACTTCATATATTATAATTACCTATAACAATTAAAAACCTCTACATATATTATTAATGTAGCAACGCTACGAAGGGAGATTTAAAATATGTGTAGAAAAGAACACGATTGTGATCGTGAATGTAAACAAGAAATTGTTGTTGGAAATACTACTTTTAAGTATGAATTAAATCAAGTAAATGAGAATACATATGATTTAGTAGCAACTCCTTGCAACATTCCTACATCTGTTTACTGTATTGCAAGAATATCTGTTAGAGAAAACTGCTGCAATAATATGGAATACTATCAAGCATTTATCAATACAGATCCAGTAGAAATTATTCAGGATTGTAACTTATGCGATATTATTGCTAGAGCTATTGCAACTTACTTTGATAATACACCAGTAATTAACACAAATAATTGCTTATGTAATCGAAGAAATTCTTTCGGATTCTTTTAGTTAAATTTGAGGGGCTGAATTTATATTCAGTCCCACAAATTAAAATCTTCCATGAAGGCTGAAACACCAGTCTTTTTTCTTTTTAAAGTTTTAGAAAATTTTAAAAAAGGTATTGCATTATTAATTTGATTATGTTAGAATAAATGAGCGTGAAAAATAATTTCACTTTATATACACCGGAAAGTAGCTTAGCTTGGTAGAGCGCCTGGTTTGGGACCAGGAGGTCGCAGGTTCAAATCCTGTCTTTCCGACCAGTTGAGATAAGCGAGCGTAGTTTAATGGTAGAACCTTAGCCTTCCAAGCTAATGACGTGGGTTCGATTCCCATCGCTCGCTCCATTTTTTTATATTCAAAATAATTAAAATAATGTTTATTGGTAGAACTTAGTGATAAGAAACAATAAACATTTTTTCTTTTTAAAATAAAGGCAAAAATAAAATTTCGTTTTGCATTTATTGGTACTAAGCAACGCGTTAAAAACATAAAATAAATATTGAAAAATAAAAAAGTAAAAAAATCAAATAAAATATCTTTTTTTTGTAGAAAAAAACTATTTATTAGTTTATAATATTAATAAAGAAAAAGAATGAGGTGTAGAATTTATGTTTTTGTTTTTAGAAAATCCAGCAGATGTTGCATTTTTTTCTGCATTAGCTGCTGCAATCGTTTTATTGTTAGTTGTATTTATTGTATCAAAAGTTGTTCAACATCAAAGAGATAAAAAATATGAAGCAGAATATGAAAGAAGAAATGCATTAGAAAATAAAGAAGAAGTACAAGAAGAAAAAATTTCTGAATCTTCTAAAGTTGTAGAAGAACAACCAATAGTTGAAGAAAAGCCTATTCAAGAAGAGAAAGTTTCTAATCAAGAAGTTTCTAAAGAAGAACAACCAATAGTTGAAGAAACTCCAGTTCAAGAAGCTTTTGTAGTAGAGGAAGTAAAACAAGAAGAGCCTGTTGAAATAAAAGAAGAACCAAAGAAAAAAGCTCCAGCCAAAAAAGCTTCCACTAAAAAAGAAGAACCTAAGAAGACACAAGCTAAGCAAGTGGAATCAAAGCCTAAAGAAAAAGCTGAAGAGACAAAGACAGAACCTGTAAATACACCAGTTAAAAAGGCAGAACCAAAGAAAACCACTGCTAAAGCTAGTACTGCAAAATCTAGTGAGTCAAAGTCAACAGCAGCTAAAGCTACCAAGCCAGCTACTGCTAAAACTACTGCCACAAAAACCACTGCAAAAAAAGAAACTTCTACAACAGTTAAAGCCACTTCAAAGAAAGAGCCAGCTTCTACTGCAAAAGGAAGACAATATAATGGAAAATATGAGGTATTCCCTAGTGGAGATGGTTATCAATATCGTTTGAAAGCTTCTAACGGAGAACAATTAGTTTTAAGTGAAGTTTATTCTACTAAAGATAGTGCGATGAAGGCTATTGATGCTGTTAAGAGAAATATTGAAACTGGTGAAATTAGAATCATTGAAGATAAGCATGGAATGTTTAAGTTTAAGTTGACTTCAAAGAATTATCGTGTATTAGCATTAGGTGCAAATTATACAACACAAGCAAGTGCAGTTCGTGCTTCTGAATCTTTTAAGAAGTTTGCACTTAAAGCAGATATAGTAGAAATCGATACACCTGCAGATCAAGATGTTGCTGAATCAGTTGTAGATGTTACTGGTGCAGAAGATAAAACTGGCGGAAAATTTATAGTTGAAAAATTTAATGGTGAATTTAGCTGGGATTTAAAAGCTGCCAATGGCCAAATTCTTTGTCAAGCTGAAGGATACACTTCTAAGACTGGAGTTATGAGTTCAATTGAAAGTTTTAAAAAGAATGTAGAAGTTGGTTCTTTTAAAACTGTAAAAGATAAGAGTGGATCTTATCATTATAAACTTTATACTCCAAGTGGAAGAGTTGCTGCTATAGGTGAGGCTTATAGTTCAAAGCAAGGTGCAGAATCTGCGGCAATTTCTGTTGCATCTTACTATAAAAACGCAGATGTTTCTGAAAAAAACGATAAATAAAATATGGACATCAGGAAACTGATGTCTTTTTTAAGGGTGTGAAGAAATGGATATTGATTTTCCAAAAGAAATATATAAGGGAATTTTATCAATCCCTTCTAAGAATTGTTTGTATAACAAATGCAAATTTCAGATAATAAAAATAAAAGAAGAAGAGATATATCAATTTTCCTTTTATACTAAAACACAAGTGTTTCATGAAAACATAGTTAAAAATGATATAAATCATTATTTGAATTCAATATTAGGAAAAGATTTTCAAAGTTTAGAAATTTTTGCTAAAGAATATATATATGCATATAAAATAAGTAGCAAAGGAAAGCTTTTAACTAATAAAAGGAAAAATAATGAACAATTTATTACTTTGCAACATAATAAGAAAAAAAACTATCTATTAGAAGATGGAGTGCAAGTTCCTGCTTTAATAGACTTAGGTGTTATGACTAATGATGGCAAGGTGGTAAAGAATAAGTATGAGAAGTTTAAGCAAATTAATCGATTTATTGAGATAATAGAGGATAGTATTAAGGATGAATCTTATTTAAAAATAATTGACTTTGGATGTGGTAAAAGTTATCTCACATTTATTTTATATTATTATTTGACAGAAGTGAAAAAGATTGAATGCGATATTATTGGTTTAGATTTAAAAGAAGATGTTGTGAGAAAATGTAATGCTATTGCAAGTAAGTATCAATATTCTCATTTACATTTTTATAATGGCGATATTGCAAAATATAAAGAAGAAGAAAAAGTTGATATGATTGTTACATTGCACGCTTGTGATACTGCAACAGACTATGCTTTATTTCATGCAATCCAAATGAAATGTAAATATATTTTTTCAGTTCCTTGTTGTCAACATGAATTAAATATGCAGATAAAAATGGATAGATTTCATATGATTTCAAAGTTTGGAATTTTAAAGGAGCGTATGGCTGCAATTTTAACAGATAGTATACGAGCAAATCTACTACAATATAAAGGTTATAAAACTCAAGTTTTAGAATTTGTTGACTTAGAGGGTTCATTAAAGAATCTTTTAATACGTGCCACATTTGAAAATTTAAATTCTAGTTCAGTTTTATTAAAAGAAGTTGAAGATACTTTGAATTATTTTCAAATAAAACATACATTATATGAACTTTTAAAAACAAAAGATTGCCTTTAGTGGCAATCTTTTTTTAATGGAATTTATCTAACTCAATAAATTTTAAGAATGATGCTAAATATTCTTCACTATCCTCTTTTGACAATATGTGTGCCCAAGGAGCTCGGCTACTTAAATCAATATTTTTAGTATATTCATAGAATCTAGCTGTTTTATCTCTATCTGTATTGTTCCATTTATTATATCCTATAGAAAGTATATGTGTTCCCATACAACAATCTATGAATGCTGCACAACCATAATCACGCCAAGGTCTTGCCAAGTAAGCAGGAGTATTTTTTCCTTTGAACTCGCATTGATGAAATAAGTATCCATAGGGAAGCTCTTTAGGATGAGCTGGAGCTGCAATGTAAGTGGCATCCAAATTTTTTCTATCTAAAGAGATGATTTTACAATTTTTAAATAATGCGGTAGCAGAACCAAAAATAAAATCCACATCTCCCTCTATTGTACAATAAGAATAAATCTGTTTTGATGGGTTTCCTTTCAATCGATTTACAGAATAAAATCCTTCATATCTTTTTAAAAGATCTTTTGGCATTGGGCCAGTGAACAAAGTATCTTGAGCACTTTTAATTATACACTTATAACAAGTAAAATATGTTCCATCAACATGTAAAGCTACGGCTTGACCATAAATTTCAGAAGGTGTAGCTTTATTTTCTATTATAATGTTTTCTAACATAACATAATCAGATCCTACATATACGGTGAAAGTATTAAAAGTATTACATTCATTATAATCTTCCATGATTTTATGATAATAATCTTTGTTAGATATAATTGCCTTTAAAGGATGTTTTGATTTAATTTTAATGTTTGGAATCCAAATCTCAACTTTTTCATGATATACTCCATCCTCTAATATAAGAACATCCCCAGATTTCATTTTTTTTAATGATTGATTGATGGAAAAATGAGGATTTATTGTGTATTCCATTTTAGTCACCTCGCTAATATTATACCATACTTATGCATAATTTAGGATATTTTGTAATTAGGTTCTAGAAAAAAATTAAGCGTTTTCTATTGACTATAAAGTTTAAAGATGTTAAAATAATGATTGAAGTTATGTAAGCGTTATTTTTTTCACGCTTAACAAATGATAAAAAACATTTTTTAACTTCTTTAAAACTTATTGTAAATGAATTTATTTGATTTGTTTATTTATATTTGATTTTAGGAATAATAGTAGCAGACATTTAGTATGAATTAAACATATATGAGGTGGTTGCAGGTCGTTTCTTTATATAATATGAAACGCTATAGTATATATTCCTAACTTATTCTTAGAATAAGGGAGGTATGAATTACGAGTTTAAAGAAATATATGCTTGTTGATTTAGCTATATTAGGCGTGATAGGAGTTATTGTAGAAGCGATAGGAATATATGCATTTAATGCAATGCTTACTTGCGTTATGATGTCAACTGCATTTTCATTACTGATCATGTATGCGGCAACATATCGTTGGGGATGGAAAGGATTAATTCTTGCACCAATACTTGCGATTGCAACTATTTTGTGTGGTAGATATTTGAATCCTCGTTTGACTTATAGAGTAAATTATGATTGGAAACTTTATATTGCTACAGTATTCCAACTTTTAAGTGTATCGTTTAATATCTTGTGGTTTAAAAAAATTAAAGATGAATATCAGACGACTAAGTCTATTAGAATGACTTTTGGGTTATGTGCAATAGATTGTTTAATATCTTTATTAGTTTTAAGCCTTGTTTATTTTATATTTGCAAAAAAATTTTTAATATTATCTTTTATTATTTGGAATGCTTTTGGATATGCAATTCTTTTTGTTGGGGCTTTTATTTTAGGCAGACAAAATATATTAGTAAATATTAAAAAGGATTTATTAAGAAAAGAAGAAGAAAGAAAAGAAGCGGAAGCAGAATTTTCTTTGAATTTATCTGAAGAAGAGAAACTTGACGAACAGAAAGGGGATTATAAGAATGGATAAGACAATTAACCAAGACATTGTCGATCAAGTGGAACGTAACAGGTGGAAAAATATATTACATACTTTAGTTAAAGACTGGCGTTTGTATGTATTATTGATTCCTATGCTACTTTTCCTAGTACTTTATAAGTACAAACCAATTGCTGGTATTTTGGAAGGATTCCGTTGGGGAACAGGAACAGATCTTAGAGTTACACAATGGGCAGGATTTAAATGGGGGGCCTTATTGTTTAGTTCTACAAGCCAATATTCTTCTTGGTTTTGGAGAGCCTTTAGAAATACATTCGTAAATAGTATGTATGGATTATTTTTTGGATTTCCTATTCCAATTTTCTTAGCATTATTATTTAGTGAAGTTAAGAATGAAAAATATCGTAGTTTTTTACAAGTGTGTTGTTATTTGCCTCACTTTGTATCTGTTGTTGCTATAACAACATTAATTCGTTTATGGTGTGAAAAGGCTACAGCAATTAGAGCTGCTGGTATATTAAATCAAGTTTTAAGTTCAATGGGATGGTTAGAAAGCGGAACAAATGTATTGTCATCACCACGTTTCTTTAGACCAATTTATCAGATATCTGGTGTTTGGGAAGGTGCTGGTTATGGCTCTATTGTATATTTTGCTGCTGTAATGGCAATATCACCAACCAATTATGAAGCTGCAAGAATTGATGGAGCTTCAAAGTGGCAACAGATTCGTTATGTTACATTACCTGGTATGGCGCCTACGTTGACCATTATGTTAATTATGCGTGTTGGACAAATATTGAATGTTGGATATGAAAAAATTATTCTTTTAGTGGGCACAGAGTCCAATTCTTATGAAACATCAGAAGTTATTTCTACTTTGGTATATCGTTTGAGTGGCCGTGCTGGTGATTCTTCAACAATTCAAGCAGAAGGTGCTCAACAAATTGGTATAGTTGCAGACTTGTTTAACTCATTGATTGCAATGTGTTTGGTTCTAGGAGCAAACGCAATCAGTAGAAGAGTTTCATCTACATCATTATTCTAGGAGGCTATATATGAAAAGATTAGATCGTTCAGAGATAATATTCAAGGTTTTAGCCTATGTTATATTAACTATATTTGCAATCGCATGTTTATATCCATTTATTTATTTATTGTCAGCATCAGTTTCAAGTGTTGATGCAATGGATAAAGGAGAAGTATATTTATGGCCAGTTGGATTCCAAATCAAGGCATATCAAGAAGTTTTCTCAGATTCTTTATTCTGGTTAGCTTATTGTAATACATTATTCTATACAATGTATGGTACAATTGTTTCAATGTTAGTTGCAATTACAGGAGCATATGCTCTTTCAAAAACAAGATTGATGTTTGGTCGTGGATTTAATTTCCTACTTACATTTACAATGTGGTTTAGTGCTGGTTTGATTCCTACATATTATAATTTTAAATCTTTAGGTGTTGATAATCGTTACATGTATATTATTGCCTTAGGGTTTAATGCATTTAATATAATATTATTAAGAAATTATTTTAGTTCAGTTTCTACAGAAATAGAAGAAGCGGCAACAATAGATGGTGCAACAGAGTTCCAGTTGTTGACAAGAATTTATATTCCTATGTCAAAAGCATCTATTGCTACAGTTGCAATGTTCTATGCAATGTCTCGTTGGAATGGATATTTATGGGCTCAAATGTTATTGGGTACAGACGACCAACCATTACAGGTTTATATTAGACGAAGACTAGAAACTGTATTGGATGCTGTTGGATCAGGTGGAGCAGTATTAGACTATTCCCCATATTCAATGCAGTACGCATTATTAGTTTGTTCTATCATTCCTATCATCGTTATTTACCCTAAAATTCAAAAGTATTTTGCAGCGGGTGTTAACGTTGGTGGAGTTAAAGAATAGAAAAATAAAGTTTTAGGAAGGAAAAGAAGGAGAAAAAATGAAAAAGAAGACTTTATTATTAGGTGTTGCAGCTTTAGGTCTTGTAGCAACAGCTGCTAGTTGTAAAGACACAAAGAAGCCTACTTACACAACACCAGACTTAGAAGGAAAAACCATGAATGTTTATATTAACTATACTGGTCAATATGGTGCTACATTCACTGGTAAAGTAAGTAAATTTGAATCTTACGAAAATCCAATTGATAAGCAAACATATAGAAAAGGTGATTTGCTTCCAATGTGGAAAGATGTTCAAGAAAAATTAAAATGTACAATTCATGACTCTGTTTGGGATATTGATGAATATGTAGCAGTTAAGGATGATGATCAATATCTTCAATTAAAGGATTATACTAATTTTAAAAACTTAGACCTTGTTATGTTAGGTAATACTAATACAAACAAATTGGCTGCAGATGGAAAATTATTAAATCTTAATAAATATCTTGAATATATGCCAAATTACAAGAAGTTCTTAGATGATAATCCAGCAGTTAAGGCTGAAATGACAACTGCAGATGGTGAAATGTTCACAATGCCATATTTTGATGGTATTAATAGCCCTGAACATTTATTCATCTTAAATGTTGAATTAGTTGAGGACTTATTAGATTCAGATAATACAGATAATTTTGATACTACAGCAGCAAAAGATACTGTATATCAACCAATGATTGATACATCTAAAGATTTCAAAGTTGGTATTTCTGTTAATGGTAAATTACAAGATTTAACGGTTAAAGCAGCTACTAACCCAGTTGCAGCTCAAAATGCTTTAACAACTAAGAATGGTAAGACTTATGCAGATGCATTAAGAAGCTATATTGATACTGCTTATATGCATGATAAGACATTTACAAAACGTTCTGAAGTATTTACTTCTGAGCATGCATGCTACACTACTGATGATTTAATTGCATTAATGCGTGTTGCAGTAAATAATAATGCTTTATTAAAGGCAAAATATGGTTTTGAAAAGAATGTTGAGGGATTCATTCCTCGTGAAGGTTCTAACTCTCGTATTGACTCTGTATTATGGTTAATGCAAATTTTCGGTATCCAAGGTATTCGTGGTATGGCAGAAAGTGATGCTTTATACTATGATAAAGATGGAAATCTTTGTGATGGTCGTACGACAGCTGCAAGCTATGATGGTTTAGCTAGACTTCATGAATTATATCAAGAAGGATTAATTATTTCTGGCTTTGATGCTGGTGATAAGACAAAATATAACTCTTTATATTTAACTGGTAAGACTGGTGCTGCATTATGTATGTTTGATTACAATGCAACTCAGACTGTTAATAATAAGGTTGATGATAATGGAATTGGTACAAAAGATTCTAAATTTAGTAAGGTTATGCCAGTATTACCTCCACTAACTAAGTGGGAAAATGATAATATTTCACCTACTAAATATGCTTATACTAGATATTTAGAGTCTGCTCGTGCAAATAAGAAATCTGGTACTATTATTCCTAAACATGATAATGAAGATGATAATATCGCAGCATGTAAATTAGCTGATTACTTCTATTCAGAAGAAGGATCATTATTACAAGATTATGGTCCAGCTGCTTATCGTGATGGCGAAATTAAAATTGGACAAGAAACTTTCCCTAAATATAGCAAGACTGTAATTACTGCAGTAAATGAATCTGGTTTAGGTTGGAATAACTATTGTCGTATGGCTATGGGTACAACTCAAGGTATTGGACATGTTCGTAGTAATGGTGTTGAAAACCAATTCACTAATGCTGCTGGTATCACAGGTGCAAGCAATGTAGCAAATGCTGTTGCTTGTGGAGCTGTTAATGTTGCGCTTACTTCTAGAGAAGCAGGCTTTGGTGCTACTGTTCCTGCAATTTGGTCATCTAACCCTTCAACAGAAAACACTAATAAGATTACTTCATTAATTGATTTCTGGTCTCGTGGTGTTGGTGGTTCTGAATGGAGAGAAGTAGTATTAAAAGGTTGGGATGGAGCTAGTAAGACTAGAGCTTCTTTAGAAGCATTATTCGATCAATCTAAAGCTTTATACTTATCTCATTACGAAGCTTTATTAAAATTACAACAAGCTAAATAATAATTAACGAAATATTTGAGTATTTTAGGAGGAGGAATTCCTCCTCCTAAAAGATACTTGATTGGAGGGTATTTATGACTCAATTTTTAAAGAAACATGCAAAATTGTTTTATCTAATATTTGGTATATTTGGGTTTGCTTTTATAATCTTAGCATGCTTTTATATAACACCTTATAATAATACAGCTGTGAATTATAATTCAGAAGTATTATCTGGTGAAATTCAAAGTATTCAAAAAGGAAATGAATATTTGGCGCTATTTAGCATAGATACAGATTATAAATTTTCTGAACTATATCAAATAATGTTTAAATTTAACAGATCAGTTCAAACTGCGAATAATATGATTTTATATTTAGGAGTAGTTTCATTAGTTATGCTAGCAATTATGTTTATATGTGCTAACGTATCTAGAAAGAAATATTATATTTCAAATTTAGTTTCTGGTGTGGTTTGTCCTGCTATAACTATTATATTCGCAATTGTGACATTAATATTTAATTTCTTACCTTTGTCTAGTTTATCAAAGAATTATGATGCTTTAAACTGGGGTGCTTTAGGTAATCAAATTACGTATCAAACAGCCATCGATTTATGGAAAGCAAATGATACATCACAATTTATGTTAAGTTCATTGCCTTTGATTGTTTACGGAATCGTAATCATCATCTTTATCTTAGTTACAGGAATGTTACTAGCATATAACGTATTTAGATATATGCTGACTAAGAAAGAATTAAGTGAAAAGGTGGTTGATCAAAATGCCTAATAAAATAGAAAATAACGAAATTGTTAAACCAACTGAAAAGGTATATTATAACACAGAAAATCTCGAAGGAGAGATGATGCGTTATAGAAACAATTCATTATCTTATAAATTGGGAATGCTTGGAATACTTTGTAGTATTTTAGGAGCATTCGTAGGGTTCAACTCTTTATCTTGGAACTTTACAATTATATTTAAAATTTTAATCAATATTATTATATTACTTTTTGGATTCCTTTCTATTGAAAAAGTAAAAGCATATTCTAAAACATATAGTATCGTTTTAATCGGGATTGGTGTAGTATGTGGATTAAGAATATTATGGGCACCATTAACACTATTTGTTGATTATGCTGCTTATTTAAAGGATCATACTGTAACTGGTTCATTAGGACCTACAATTACAGGTTCTTATTTGAACAACTCATATTTATGGATGAATGGATATGTAAGAGCAACAATTATGATTGTATTTTTAGTACTAGCTGCTATTGCATTTATTTGTAGTGGTTTAATTGGTATCATCCGTTCTAAGAAGTATTCTGATTTTATTGCTACACAGGATACTACAAAGGGGGTATAAGAGATGGAAAACGAAAATGTATTAGAGCAATCTGTATCTGACGTTATTCTTCGAGATGTTAATAAAGTATACCCAAATGGTTTCCATGCAGTATATGATTTTAATATTGACATTAAGAAGGGTGATTTCATTGTACTTGCAGGTCCATCAGGATGTGGCAAGTCAACAACACTTCGTATGATTGCAGGATTAGAGGAGATAAGCACAGGTGATTTAATTATTAATGGAAAAAGAGTTAATAATGTTGCTCCTAAGGATCGAGATATTGCTATGGTTTTCCAAAACTATGCTTTATATGCTCATATGACAGTTTATCAAAATCTTGCTTTCTCTTTAACAATACGTAAAACAGATCCAGTTACAATTCATAAGCAAGTAATGTATGCAGCTACAGTTTTAGGATTAGTTCCTTATTTAAATAGAAAGCCTAAGGCATTATCTGGAGGACAAAGACAGAGAGTTGCAGTAGGTCGTGCAATTGTTCGTAATCCTGTTGTATTCTTATTAGATGAGCCACTTTCAAACTTAGATGCAAAATTACGTGGATCTATGCGTAAGGAATTATTAGAACTTCATGAAAGACTAGGAGCAACATTTATTTATGTAACTCACGATCAAATTGAAGCATTAACTCTTGCAACTAGAATTGTAGTAATGAAGGATGGATATGTTCAACAAATTGCTACTCCTAAGGAAATGTTTGAATACCCAGAAAATGTATTTGTTGCTGGTTTTATTGGAACACCTCCATGTAATTTCTATAATGGAAAAATTGATGATAAATGTACGAAGTTTATTCATGTTTCTGGAGCTGAAATCAAATTAACAGATGAACATAAAAAAATTCTTAAAAATTATGCAGGCCAAGAAATTATAATGGCTTCTAGACCTGATTATGTATTCATTGATGATGCGTCTTTAACTGAAAACTCTGGACAAGTATTTGAATTAAATGTTGAATATTTTGAGTTCTTGGGTTCTTATAAACTTGTTTATGGTACATTTGGTGGAGAGAGAATCATTGCCAAAGCAGATGGTAGAGATGAAATTAAGGATAAAGTAATCAAAGCTTGCTTTAAAAATACAAAAATGTTATTCTTTGATAAGAATACAGAAGTAAGAATTAGGTAGGTGAGTGGGATGAGCAAAAAACAACAAGAAAATGCAAAAGAAGTTGTAAATGATTTACAGGAAGAAGCAGTTGTGCAGGAAGCTACACCTACTGAACTAGTAGAAGAAAAAACAATTGAAGAAGCAACTGTAGTGGAAAGTGCTTCTGAAGAAGTTGCATTTGTAAGAAATTATGATGAAAATGCATCTTCAATAGAAAAAACATCATTTAGAAAGTATTTATTAAACATTTGGCTTTCCTTTTTGGATTCCTTTAAATATAATCCTTGTAAATTGGCTGGTATATTAATTGCTTTACCTGGATTATTTATTGGTTTCTTCTTAAATTTCCATGCGAATGTAAGTTTTATTGTACGTCCAGGAGAAGCAAATTTATCAGGTTTCTATATGTTCTTGATGGTATTGTTTGGATGTATTAATATCTTTAATGGTGTAACTTTTAGTTCAAAAAGAAATTTGGGAACTTTAATTGTTTCAGCTGTATGTTCATTAGTTATTTTAGTCTTTGGAGTGTTATGGATTTATTCAATTATAAATTCATTTGCTGTAGCAAAAGAGATATCTTTAGAGACTCCAATTAAATTTGATGTTAATTATGCAATGTCAGTAATATGTGTTGCTTTAGCAATCATTAGTTCTGCTGTTGGCTGTATCTTAGGATACTTTAAGAGAGACAAAAATTATAAAAAGGTAAAATTCTAATGAAAAAAAGTAAAGATGAGATTCAGAGTGAAGCTCCTTATAATGATAGTTGGCTTACAAAGATTCCGTCTTGGCTTATTATTCTATTATTAAAGTATTGGGCAGCTGCGGCTGCCGTTTTCTTTAGTGTTATAGGTGGATTAGATATTGGATTAGATTTTGATAAAATCGATGAAGGAAACATGGCAGCAGTTTTATCTCAAGATATTGCTTTGATTGTTTTAATTGGACTATTTTTAGCATTATTTACTAACTATCTTATTCGTCCTGTTATACGTATGATGAATAATAGACAGACGAGAACATATCGTTATAATATGATAAATATGAAGGGTTTAATATCTTTTCTTATTGCTTTAGTATATAATTTAGTGATATCTATTATAATCTATTTTATTGTTTATTTTTTAGGTATGCACGGATGGGTATTTAATCCTTTTGGAACAACAAATTATGGTATAGAGCCATTTTCATACGGATTTTATTATATATTAATAGATTTTGTTTTTTTAGCCATAAAAAATTTAATTATTTATACATCTAAAAGACTAAAATATAGAAGGGATTCTATAAGAGAGGATATAGGAAATGTTTAATATAATTTTTAAAAGTTCTACTAGTGTAACAATTGAAATGCAAAACAATGATGTTTTTACTACAAATCCTTATACAGTTAAATTAAATAATGAAGTCATTGAAGAAAAAGTGACCAATAATATTTATTCAATATATAATTTAACTCCTAATACAAAATATCTTCTTACGATTAATGAAGCAGAAGTAGCCTTTACAACAGATCAAGAATATGTATGTTTAAATGTGAAGGAATTTGGTGCTAAAGGGGATGGTGTTACAAATGATACAAGTCATATTCAAGCTTGTATTTTAGCCTGTCCAGCAGAAGGAAGAGTTTATATTCCAAAAGGAAAATATTATGTAGGACCACTATTTTTAAAAAGTAATATTACCATAGAATTGCATGAACAAGCACATTTAATTGGAGATATAGATCGCAGACACTATCCTGTTTTACCAGGAATGACATATACTTCTGATGAGAAAGATGAATACAATTTGGGTTCTTGGGAAGGAAATCCATTAGATTGCTTTGCAAGTATTATTACAGGAATTCATGTTGAAAATGTAAAAATTATTGGTAAAGGAATCATTGATGGAAATGCTCAAAATTCAGATTGGTGGCAAGATGTTCGTAAAAAGCGAATAGCCTGGCGTCCAAGAGGAGTATTTTTGAATCATTGTAGTAATATATCCTTTCAAGGAATTACAGTAACCAATACTCCATCATGGAATTTGCATCCTTATTTTTCTTCAGAAATAAAGTTTATAGATATGAAATTGATCAGTCCAAAAAATTCTCCTAATACAGATGGATGTGATCCGGAATCTTGTGATCATGTGGATATAATTGGTGTTTATTTTAGTGTGGGGGATGATTGCATTGCAATTAAGTCTGGTAAAATTTATATGGGACGCAAATACAAAAAGCCATCTTCTAACTTTAATATCCGTAATTGTTCCATGAATTTTGGTCATGGTGCTGTTGTGTTAGGAAGTGAAATGAGTGGCGGAATAAAAGACATAAATGTTTCTAAGTGTTTGTTTAACCAAACAGATCGTGGTTTGAGAATTAAGACAAGACGTGGAAGAGGAAAGGATGCAATTATTGATGGCATCACATTTGAAAATATTAAAATGGATAATGTTTTAACACCTCTAGTAATTAACATGTTTTATTATTGTGATCCAGATGGACATTCAGAATATGTATATTCTAAAGAAAAATTGCCAGTAGATGATAATACACCATACTTAGGTAAATTTGTTTTCAAGGATATAACATGTTTTAATGTTAATGTAGCAGCTGGAACATTTTATGGTCTTCCAGAACAACCAATTGAATCTATTTGCATTGACAATGTAAAATTTGTATATGCCAAAAATCCGGTTGATGGAATACCTGCAATGATGGATTTTTTAGAACCAATGCGTGGCGAGGGACTGATTTTTAATTATGTAAATCATGTTGTCATTAAAAATGTGGAATTTGATGGTTTGACAAAAGAAAAGTTTAAACAAACTTGTGTCCAATCATTTATAAATGAATAAAAAAATGCCGAATTTATTTTTCGGCATTTTTTTATTCCTCTTTTTCAAATTCATTTGTTAATCGAGTAATAAACTCAGTCCAGGATTCTTTCATTCCTAGATTAGAATTCGTATGTATAAACATTTGAATTTGTTCATTCATATATTGGACTACTTTATCAGTTTCTATATTGTTGAAAATTTCTAGATTATCAGATAGATATTGATAGAATAAAGCTTCATAATCTTTTTTTAATCCTTGTAGTTTTTTATCCTTTTTATCTTCAAAGAAATAAGAAGCTAAAATACAATATAAATAAACGATTGCTTTTATAATATACTCATCTTTAAATGGGTGATTTCTTTTATCTAATTCCTTTGCAACTTCTTTATTACAAGTAAGTAAATCTTTAAATGTACGAACAAGGTAATGATATTCCTTTTTGCTTCTGACTAGGCTATCTTTACGGTACCTCCAGTAATTTGTAATAATATCAGTAGTTATAACATCAGTAGCACTTAGAAGAAGTATAGTACAAAAATATGAATCTTCATGTAATCTTAAATTAGGGCTAAAGCGGATATTGTTATCTATTAAAAAAGATCGTTTTATTATTTTTCCATGCAAAAAAATTATATCTGATGTATGCATAATTTGATTACTTTTACTACGATCATCTACAATTTCTTCTACCCATTTAGTTAAAATAACAGTAGGTTTTTTTTCTTCTAATAACTTAAATATTTCTTCAAAACAATGATTAGAATAATACATATCATC
>JAIDKZ010000127.1 GCA_029051735.1 Anaeroplasmataceae bacterium
ACTATTAAATAAACTATCATTTTATTAGGAGAAAAATATTTATTGAACACAATTTTTAAAAAAGGGATTTTAATTGCATTTTTATTGATATTTTTATTTTCGTTCTCTATCATTGGAAAAGCTTATGAAAAACTAGAATCTTCTACAAAATCATATGCAAATTTTATTGAACCTAAGAAGGCAGATTATGGCATAAAACAAAATATAAACATGACAAATGTTGATCCTCTAGCATTAGATGATTTTGAACATAAGCCTATATTAGAAGGAAAAGATAGTCAAATAGAGTATACTGATGAAAGTGGAGTACATCTTATCCAAGAAATTGAAAAGATTGATGATGAAAGCATGATTGCGCCATTAAATGATAGTCATGAAGATAATGACTCATTCAAAAATGCAACTTGTATTCGTGCTGCTCAAGGAACTCATTATTATAGTATGACTACAAGTGCTAGAGGGACAATTAGTCAAAAAAGTGGTATGTGGGGAAAGAAATATATTGATACAGATTTTTATTATATTGATGTTATACTGACTGGTAGAATAGAAATAAAGTTGTATAATATTCCAGATGGTTGTGATTATGATTTAAAACTTTATAGACAACCTAATACAATAAATTCTAGTTATGATTCTTGTGAAAATATTGCCACTTCAAATAGGTCATCAAATAATGATGAGTCCATTATGATGAATGTGAGTGCAGGGACATATTATATTCATGTATATTCTTATGGTGATAAAACTTGGAATAATGATGCGTATTATAATTTGAGAATTTCTGTAGCTGAAAATCTAGAGTATGAAGATATGCTATATAACATTCCTCATGGAAAAAAATCAGGAGATTTAGGTGCTTTGTGGATCTGCGATTTTATTCCAATGGGAATTACTCCTACTGGTATTTCTAATGATTCTACACGTACATATTATAATTGTTATGATACTTATCCTATGATTAGAAATTTGGCTTCAAATTATAAAAATAAAGATTTTACATATGCAGTATTATATATTTGGAACTTGGAAGTAAGAAATGCGATTTATAAGCTTGCTGAAAAGATGTTAAATTATATTGAGGGTTATAGTGAATGGCAGGATAATCAAAATCAAAAAATAAATATGACTTTTAACTCAATTAGTATCATCTTGTCTATAGGAAGCTTAGCATCAGCTTCATATGCACCAGTATCCATAGGATTAGGAGTATCATCTTTAGCTGTATCAGTGGTGGGAATGATTGTGAATCACTTTATGCCTAGTGCATGGAATATCAATAAGGTGAATTTGAGAGAATACCTGATTAATTTAAAATCTGCAATGGAAGTTGGAAAGGGAACTTCTAGTGAAGAAGTAGTAATGATGAAAATCAAATATCATTTTTCAGATAAATTTGATTGGGGAACAAAAAGATATATAGATTATGCACCAAAATTTGAAAATACAAATAATTTATATAATGAAGATGAAATATCAGCACATATTATAGGGCAACCTTTAATGGGTAAAACGAAAGGGATTAAAACGGTTGAAGATATTGAAGGAATGATAAAGTAATGAAAAATATTACCAAAAAACATTTTAGAAGTTTAAATTTACTTTGGTTTTTCATTCTACTGATGACTTTAATTGTTTCAATCATTTTCCTGGGAACAGGTCAATTTATCTTTTCAATTCTATGGTTAATATTAAGTGTTGCAATAACAATTTTTATTTGTTTACAATATAAAAAATATTTAAATTTTAAACATAATACAAATGTTTTAATAGGTATTATTACTAATGTTGGTGGTTATAGGGCATATCATATTACAATAAAGACTGAAGATAAAAATTATTTAGCGATTTATATTTTTATTTCCTCACGCATTAAAGATAAAGTTGGCAGCAAATGTACCTTTGTGGTGGATAAGAAAGGAAAGGCATATATTAAAGATATTGAATGAAATTTATTTCTAAATCTATGAAATATAAGTATTTATTCTTTATTTTTCAAAAAAAGTATCTGCAAATTAAAAGAGATATTTTAAAATATTAAGAATTAATGAAGAGATGATAAAATGGGAAAACATTATTTTACAACTGAGCAAATTGAGTTACTGAATCAAAACAGATTTGTTAAGAGAGTTAGCAAAAAAGCTATAACCTATACAGAAGAATTTAAAGAAATATTTCTTTTGGAGTATGATTATGGAAAGATGCCATCTGTAATATTAAGAGAAATGGGATTTGATTGTAAGGCATTAGGGAGAAAAAGAATTGATAACATTGTACAAAATATAAAAAAGCAATCTATACGACCTGAAAGATTTAAAGATACAAGGGCAGATTGCCCTCATATGGGGAGACCATCGTCTAATGATTTAACAGCAGAGGAAATTATATTTAAGCAAAATGCAGAAATAAAATTACTAAAAGCTAAAGTTGAATATCTATCCGTCTTAAAACAAATAGAAAGAACAAAAGGGAAGAAGATTAAGAATAGACATAACTCAAAATAAAGAATTAATCTTCTAAATTAATAAAAAGAAATAAAATAGGGGATTTTTGAAACTTTGTTAGTTTCTATATAACCCCTATTTTTGTTATTATGTGTATCCTTTTTACCCTAAATATAGAAGGATAGAATCTCCTTCTTTAATTTTTTCTCCTGCATCAGGAGATTGATAGATGACTTTATCTCCTTCTCCATAAAAGATATACTTAAAATAAGAAGAGGATTTTATTTCTTTCTTGGTTTTCCCAATATAATTTTCTACTTTATAGGTTGGTGTATCTAAAAACCATCTTAAATTTTTTTCTATTTGATTTTCATAATCTCTTTCTATTCCTAAATAATTCAAGGATTGTTCCATGATTTCTCCTACAAGTGGTGCGGCAACTGTTCCACCATACTGGACGCAATTTTTAGGATGGTCTATCGCAAGATAAACTGCAATTCTTGGATTGTTCATTGGTGCTAATCCTAAAAAAGATAAAATATATTCACCACTGATGTAACCACCAGTGGAAGAAATTTTTTGGGCAGTTCCTGTTTTTCCTCCTACTCGATATCCTTCTATAAAAGCATTTCTACCAGTTCCTAATGCACATACATTTTCTAAAGCATAGCGCATTAAGCTAGATGTTTTTTCACTAATAATTTGTCTCTTTACTTTCTTTTGATTGGTATAGACAATTTCATCTGTATAATTGTGAATTTCTTTTAGAATATAAGGTTGTAAAAGGGTTCCCCCATTTGTTGCAGCAATAGAGGCCATCACAAGCTGAATTGGAGTATATGCGCTAGTCTGCCCAAAGCTTTGTGTTGCTAACTCTACAGGTCCACAATTGTTTTGATTCATTACAATTCCTTTAGATTCTCCTTGAATATCTATGCCAGTTTTCTCTGTGAATCCATATAGGTTTAAATATTTATAAAAATTTTCAACTCCAATTCTACGGCCTAATTCCATAAACCCTGGATTACATGAATTTTGGATAACCTCTAAAAATGTTTGAGAGCCATGTCCCCCTGATTTCCAACATTTGATTTTACGATCTGCAATTGTAGTGCTACCGCCACAATAAAAGCGATCATTAAAATCAAATAGTCCTAATTCTAAAGCAACACTATAGGTAAATACTTTAAACGTAGATCCTAATTCAAAAGAGTAAAAAATTGGTAAAATACGATTATATATTTCTGAGTCATAATCTTGATAATGACTTGGCTCAAAATAAGGATAAGAAGTCATAGCTAAAATTTCACCATTTTGAGTATCAACGATTAATCCCATAACCTGATCAGGATCATATTGATTTATGGCATTGTTAATGATTCCATCTAAAATTAATTGAAGATTTAAGTCTATTGTCAAATAAATATTCATTCCAGGTGTTGCAGTTTTATATGTAGATGTCATATCGTGCATTAAATTTCCTTTGGCATCTGTATATATAGAAAGTGCACCTTTTTGACTTGTTAAAAAATCATCATATTGATATTCAATTCCAGATAAACCTTGCATATCTATTCCACAAAAACCTAAAACCTGACCTAGCGTAGAATTGTATGGATAATACCTAGTGGAATCTGCTGTTAAATAGATTCCATCTAAACCTAAATTATTAATTTGTTTGGCTTGTTCATCTGTAATCCTTCTACCTTCAGGTTTAATGATTTCTAAACTATTGTTTTTGTTCAAATGGTTTAAAATGTCTGATTTTTTACAATTTAAAATATTGGCAAGCGTAGAAGCAGTAGTTTCTTTATCTTTTACCTGGCGATTAATGGATGCAACTGTATAGGCTAATTTGTTTCCTACAATTACTGTTCCATTCCGATCACAAATTAACCCTCTATTACTTTGAACTGGAATATCTCTTTTCCAAAGATCATCAGCTAAAATATTTATTTTATTGGCAGAAATAAAGGTTATATATCCTAATCG
>JAIDKZ010000128.1 GCA_029051735.1 Anaeroplasmataceae bacterium
AAAACATATCAAATCTGGTGAAACATTAAAGTAAAAATAAAAGGCGATTCAATTCAATCGCCTTTTATTTTTTTATCTATAATTTCTTTTCTTTTTCTTGCCTGCATTTCTTTTTAATCTAGCAGCCAATTCATCTATTTGAGCCTGTCTTTTTTTCTTGTAGCCTGGAGAAACTTTTTTAGGTTTCGGTAAATATCTTGCAGCTTCTTTTTGGAAATCCGTTTTAGGCTTTACTCGTTGTTGTCTTGTAGCACGACCTTTATATGGAATCAGTTCTCTATTTTTTATTTCAAAATAAGTTGGAACAATTTTCTTTTTCGCTAAAGCATCTAAATATGCATCATCTACTTCAGAATAGAAAGAATAAACAATGCCATCTAAATACATTCTTCCTGTTCGACCACTTCGGTGTAAATAAAACTCATAATCATAAGGTAACTCATAATTGATAATATGACTTACACCTTCAATGTCGATTCCTCTAGCTGCTAAATCAGTTGCTACTAAAAATTGATATTTCAAAGTATTGCAATCGTTTAATATTCTTTTTCGTTCTCTAGCAGATAAATCTCCATGCATAACTCCTACAAAATATCCTTTTTCTGTTAAACGACTTGCTAAATCAATTACAGTTTCCTTACGGTTAGCAAATATAATAGCAAAATAAGGCTGCATTGTAGATAATAAATCTAAAAGACAAGTGAACCTATCCTTGTGTTTTAAAGGAATCCAAACATGCTCAATCTTCGTATCATTTGTATTTTTTATATCAATCAATATAGGATTTGACAAATATTTTTTTGCAAATTGTAATACCATGTCTTCCATTGTAGCAGAAAAAAACATCATTTTACTATCTTTAACAATACTAGAAATTAAATCCAAATCCTCTTCATATCCACCACTTAATGTCATATCCATTTCATCTACAATGAAGAATTTTGAAGTATAGATTTTTAAAACATTCTCATCAATTGCCAAATCTTTAATTTTTCCAGGGGTTCCAATAACAATTTGTGGTGTGCTATTTTTTAATTTCTCAATTTCCTTTTGACGATCTGTTCCACCAATAAACAATTTAATATCAATACGATCCTTTGAAAAAGATGCAATATGTTGAGCCATCTTATAAATTTGCATTGCAAGTTCCTTCGTAGGAGCAACAATTGTAGCAAAAATCGCATTACTATTTTCATTCAGTTCTTGAAAAATTGGAATAAGGAAGGAATGTGTTTTTCCAGAACCAGTTTTTGATTTAGCTAAGATATTCTTATTTTTGTTATATTCTTTTAATACTTCTATTTGTATTGGAGTTAGTTCTTTAAAATTCAAATCCTGTAAAGCTCTTACAATGTAATCTTTAAATTCAAAATCAGCAAAAAACATCATTCTTCACCCCTTTTCTTTGGTTATCATACCATTAAATTAATATTTATGCAAGTCTTTATTTTTATTCTGGAACAAAGCATTCTTTCCATATTTTTCTTGATATTCTTTTATCAAAGAATCAATAACTTCTTTTTTCTCATCTTGGTCCCCAATCGTAAATAAGTTATATACTTTTGGTAATTGTTTTTCTTCCTTTATATTTGCTAAATCAACACCCAACAACCGTAAAGGCTCATTATGATAATGTTCTTCAACTAAATCAGCAATCACTTCAAAAATTGTTTGAAAATCATCTGTATAATCAATACTTCTACTCCTAGTAGAAGTTTTGAAATCCACATTACGCATTGTAAAACCAATTGTTTTAGCAAAATAGTGATTTGACCTTAGCTTTTCTACTAATTCTCTAGTCATCTTCCTTAATTCATATAATACTTCTGTTTCAGAATCTATAATACGATCATAAGTTTTTGAAGTAGAAATACTTTCAGATTCTCCATGTCGATTTGGATCTACAATATTACTAGATGCTCCTAAAACACTCTGAATAACATAAGTATATGTATTTTCTCCAATGAGTTTAATAATTTTACTTTTATTCTTTTCATCCATAAAATCAGCAATTGTTTTTATTCCGTTTTTGATTAAAACAGGATATGTCTTTTTGCCTATCCCATAAATATCTGATACAGGAAGAGGATAAAGCATGGTAGCAACATCTCTTTTTCGTAAGACTGTCACCCCTAATGGTTTCTTCATATCAGAAGCCATCTTAGCTAAAAATAAAGTTGGAGCAATACCAATAGAACATGAGAGTCCAATTTCTTTTAATAGCCGTGCTTGAATTTCTTTTGCTAGTACAAGTGGGTGCCTTGTTAAAGAACGTTCTGTAACATCTAAATATGCTTCATCAATAGATGCAACTTCAATTAGGGAAGAATACTCCTTCAAAATATTTAAAAATAAATGATGATAATGCACATAATGAGAATAGTCAACAGAAACAATAATTAAATTAGGAACTAAATCATAAGCTTCTTTTTGACTCATTGCTGAACGAATTCCTAATGCTCTTGCTTCATAACTTGCAGAGGATATTACACCTCGATAACTATTTTCTCTTCCTATTGCAAATACTTTTCCTCGCAAAGCAGGATTTAATAAACATGCTACAGAACAAAAAAAAGCATTCATATCAATATGGAAAATTATTTTTGCATTATTTTTAGTAGCCATAAAAAAATCCTTTCCTTTTTTCAAAAAATAGTATATAATAAATTTGATATGTTTATTATAACATTTTTGTTGAAGTAGGTGAAGACATGGCAAAGAATAAAAACACAAAAAAGCAAGAAAAAAAAGAACTAAAGAAAAAAGGATATAAAAATCCTGCTCAAACAAGTTGGGGAAGAATTTTAATCCTTATATTAGCTGCCTCAATGGCATTAGTTTCTGTAGCAATGCTTATTTATTATATAGTGATTATAGCAACAGGTGTATAATATATTTTAAAAGAGTCAAAAGACTCTTTTTTTATTCTTCTTTTATTGTAATCCCCATATCCTCAAGCATAAATTCTAAGTATATACA
>JAIDKZ010000129.1 GCA_029051735.1 Anaeroplasmataceae bacterium
TTGTTATATTAACTAATGTAGATATAACAAATAATGAAGAAGCTAAAATACCAAATGATATTCAATACATGGGCAAAGATGGAGAATTAGGCATCTTCTTAAATTGTTTTAAAGACTTTTTAAAAACAAGTGGTAATGAATTATATGTTTTGATGGAAAACCAAAATGATATTCAAGCAACACATTTGATATCTTTAGTTAAATCTATAAATCAACCTATTGAAGAAAATAGCTCTATTCGTTTAGTAGATAAAGTCTTAGACTCTAAATTGGTTCATTATATGTTATCAACTATTTTATTGTATATGAATTTTGATGGATTTGAAATTTATTCACCAAAGGAATCTTTAGAGGCTATTGAGAATTATAAAATTTTGAAAATTGATGAATTAAAATTGATTGTTGATTTCATTGTTCAATGTGAAGATATTGTGATTAATATCATTGATTCTCCTGATGATTTTGATTATTTAAGTTTGGTTTCTAATAATTATTTATTAGATTTATTAGATGAATCTTTCCTAATTCAAGGAACAATTTCTAATTATTTAATTAAAGTTGCGAATGAAGAAAAAAATATAATTTTACCACTAGCTTATGCTTTGCCAGATGCATGGCTAGCACAAAATGACAAACCAGGAGAAATCTCAATATTAGTAGAAGCAATAAAAGAGCTTAAGGATGCTAAAGATAAGGATGGAGCCCCTTTAATTAATGCTATTTTAAATAATACAATAGATGCAGAATCAATTATGAATTTAGAAAATGAAATTATTCATACTATGATGCAGTCAAAAGTATTACAATATACCATTAGTGGACAGTTAGATTTATTTGCAGAACAAGGCTTTAAAATTGTAGTACCTAGAATCTCTTTAGATGAAATTGATGCTGCAACAACAGTAGATGGTGTTACAGTTAATGTAATTCGTGCTGATGATTTGATTGAAATGCTTATATTGCTAAAGAAATTTATTACCTTTGATATAGAGGGGAATATGAAGGTTCAATATAATCAAATTTTCAAAAATAAAGCAGAACTTGTTTCAAATTATATTATAGCAGCAACATTAATGGGGAATTTTATGGATATGTCAAACACAGCAGACACATATTTTATCATGCCATCTAGTTATGCTGTTGCATATACTTCTTTTACTGCAACTTGTGAAACGAAAGAAGATTTGTTTGGCAATGTTTGGTTTGGATCTTTAGATTGCGTTGAAGATGATGAATTGTATATTATGTTAGATGCTTTAGAAGATATTATGTGTGATGAAAATGGGGAATTACCAGAAGATTTTGATATTGAAACATCTTTAGCAAATGATATATCCATACCTAAAAGAAGTACTTATAAAATTAGTAATTCTGCCATTTTAAGATCATCATTAAGTAAACAAATCTTGAATGTAAAAGAAATACAAGTATCAGAAGATGTATACGTGGATTCTTCCATTATACCTAGTGAATTTCTAACACTATTTGATGTAGTCTATGAAATTTTAGAAGTGGAAGAAATTGCGGTAAATACAATAGCCACAAAGTTTGAATCCTTAAAACTGACAAGTGCTAAGATCAATCATGCTATTGAATCTAAAATCATGTCAAATACGTTATCAAGATATATATTAGATGTAGATCAAGTACAGGTCCCTATGGATACAACGATTGATATTTTGGCAATAGGTATTGATGATACGCAACAAATCTATAAATCAAATAAGAAGGCTATTACTAAAAATGAAATAACACATTTTTTTGATTCCTTTTTTGAATTGATTCAAGTTGATGAGCAAGTTGGTATCTTTATTACAGAGATTCATAGTAAATTAGAAAACTTAACTATAAAGAAAGAAACAATTGAATCCATTTTAGATGAACAAAAAATATCTAAAATAGTAAAGGCAACATTGTCACAACAATTGTTAGACATTGATGATTTATTTATCCCAGATTCTATAACTAACGATTATGAATTGGCAAATGGAATAAGTAACAAGGATATAGAACGCTTAGCGTTGTTGAGGTTTTTTGATACCATATTTATCCTATTAGAGAAAAATGAAATCTCTACATCATCTATTGGTGAGGAGATTCGTCAATTGTTGATTAAAAAATCATCCATTGCTCAAATTTTAACTTCTGAAATTATGCATACTACTATATCACAAAAGATATTTGATGTGGAGAATTTAGAAATTCCTCTATCAAAATTAAATTCTATTACAATTCAAAATGATGAAAAATATAATATTGAATCTCAAGAATTGAATGCTTTCTTTAATGCTTTCTTTGCCATCATAGGAACTGATGTCATTCAAGTGGATACAATTTCAGCTGAGATATCAGATATAACTATTGATGCATCCTTATTAGATGAATTACTGAATTCTGAAATAATGAAAACCACAATTTCTAAAAACATTTTAGATAGTAGTTCAATTACAGTTGATGATATAGTTAAAGAAATGATTGCTGTCTATGATATTCAGGTGAATATAAAATCAACTCAAACGATTGAAGAGATAGAATTAAGAAATTTCTTAAATTCCATATTATTATTTTCTAATGGCAAAATAAATATAACAACTTTAACACTAGATCAAATTCAATTGCCATCTACAAAGAATGATATTGATAAAATGTTAGAATCTATCATTCTTTGTACAACACTTTCAACTACAATTCGTGAAAGTAAAGATTCAATTTTAATATTAGTTGATCAAGATTATACTTCTTATGAGTATCAAAATAAGATAAGCCAAAATGAATATATAGAAGTTATAGAATTAGGAAATCTTATTTATGGATTGACTGTTGGAATGCATATTCACAATGCAAATGATTTGACGATTGAAACGATATCTGTACCTAAACTTGAAAATGAAATTGATGCAGTAATTCATAGTAGAATCTTAAGAACATCTATTTCTAAAATTATATTAGAACAGGATGCGGCATGTATCTCTGTAAATGATTTGGATGCAATAGATATGGATTATACTTTGAATCAAATTCATGTAGGAGTTCTTTCTGCTAAAGAAGTTCAAGCTATTATTTATGGTGTAAACTGTTTGGGATTAGAGAATTTTGATAATATTGAAGATGGTTTAGATATTATTACAATTATTGAATCTGAAAATAAAGAAGAAACTATTTCAATTTTAGCAAACTCATCCATATATCGTTCTATTCTTTCTAAAACATTATATGATGATTTTGCCCCTGGAATCAAAGTTTATCAAATACTTTGTTCAAATTATGCAACGACTAGTATTACAGTAGATGGTGTATTAGAAACTTATACATATAGATTATCAACATTAGGAATTCTTGCTGCAAACAATTTATATGAAATCAACTATCCAACTACTTTTACAAATACATATACATCATTTACCTTGAATTATGAGTCAAAATATATTTGTTCAAAGGCAGATATAATAGCGTTAGGTAAAGTGTCTTCAACGGCTATCTAAGGTTTATATACATAAGCATAATTTGAGTTTGAGATTGCAATATCTAGTATTTTATATTATATAAAAAAGAAGCTAAAACCGCAAAAACTAATTATAAATAAAATTTATGG
>JAIDKZ010000013.1 GCA_029051735.1 Anaeroplasmataceae bacterium
TTATAGAACTAAGTTACAGCATTTAAAATCAAAATCAATATAATTTGCAATGAGTCTTACTTTGTATTTTTTTGTGTTGCATATCGCACAAGAACTACCTTCATCTAAGTCGCCTGGTAAAACAAATTTTATGCATCTTAGCGTGACATTTTGGCATGATGTTCCTGTCAAAGCAGGTATAGTTATTGTCTTCATTCCTCTAGTATGTTCTTCATCATTGCAATCTATTTCATTTAAAAGAATTGCAAGTGCAACTCTTTTATTAGGACACACATCATTTAGGGTTACATCAAACTGAAAAATATGACCTAATGCTTCTAAACCAACATCTCCTAAATCAAATTCTACAGAATCTTCACAACCATTTATAGACACATCGATAGGTTCTGGACAAGGTTCAATTATGATATTAGAACAATCAATTTCAATACTAGGGTTAGGGAATGTTGCTGTATTTCCTTCTGTATCTATATAAGTAATACTTTCATTTACCACAGTTGTTCCTGTACAAACTCCATTATGTTGAACTGTGAATTCAAATGTTGCACCTTCACTTTGAGTTACTCCTAAATCATCTATTCCCCATCTAACCGTGTTAGCATTTACTAATGTAGCAGTTCCTTTTGATGGTGCAGAGATTGCGGTAATTTTAAAACAGTCAGAAATAACATCTGTAACAACAATATGTGTTGCGCCAGGTTTTGTGATATTGTTTGCTAAATCTTCAAATAAATCTTCTAATTCAGCATCATTTGGAGTAATTGCTACATAAGCGGAATCTGGATCAGATGACCATTCATTTAACGCCTGTACATCAATTCCACCATTTCCTGAAAGACCAATGCAATAAATGATGACACCTTGTGCCTTTGCTTGAACTGTTACAGGGACAGGATTCCCACCAGCAGTAGTAAGTCCGTCTGTAAACATGACCATGACTTTAGCATTTGTAGAACTCATATCAAATAAGTCTAAAGCCTTTGTGAAAGCATCTTCATGATTTGTTGCACCTCCTGCAGTAAGTGAATTTACTGCTGCCTTTAAATCTGCAACAGAAGTAATCAGTTGTGTATTTTGCGTAGCTGTATCTGCAAAGCTTACAATACCAATCTTGCTACCATTTCCAATTTGCCCATCTTGGGTTCCATCAGTTGCCTCATCTATGATATCTATAAATTTATTCGCACCATTTTTGAGGTTTGTAAGTGGACTTCCAGCCATACTTCCTGAACGATCAAGAATTAAGACAATATCAGTTGGATTTGTCACTATATCAGGAGCAGCAGTTAAGGACAACTTGACTTTAAATGTTTCATTGCATTTTATACTTGTTTTATCAATTTCTTTATTAGAAACTGTTAATCCCATTTTGAATCTCCTTTCTTATTTAGCCTTTTTTTATAAAAGGGCTCTATATAATTTATGCAAGTTATAATAGAGTTTTTAGGTAGTAATCCTCTTGGATGGATAAATTATATATTTTCTTTAATTATACTTAAAAATATATATTGCATTTGAATACATCAAATAACATTCTTACAATTGAATAAATAAAATTCTAAGTGCTAATTTGGCACTTTTATTTTTTGAAAAAAACTATTGACTTGGAGTTGACTCCAAGAGATATAATATAATTAAATGAATTAGATATCAAAGAAAATAAGGAGGAAAAAATGACAATTGCCCAAACAGCTAAAAAATATAATCTTACAGCAGATACGCTAAGATATTATGAGAAGATTGGGTTGCTAACCAATGTTCCTAGAACATATAAAGGCATAAGAGATTATGATGAGGCAACTTGCAGACGCATTGAATTTATTAAATGTATGAGAAATGCTGGTGTTGAAATAGAAGCACTTATTGAATACATCAGTCTCTTTGAACAGGGAAAGGAAACAGTAACTGCTAGAAAAAAAGTATTAGAACAACAAAGAGAAAAACTTATGGAAAAACAAAAAAGCATCTCAATTACACTTGAAAAATTAAATTATAAAATTAATCTTTATGATGAAATTATTTCAGGAAAAAGAAAAGACTTTACAGAAGATTAGAAAGGAATAAAAAATGAAATATATTACTTTAAACAATCAAACTCAAATGCCTGTATTAGGATTAGGAACTTTTTTATTAACTCCAGAAGAAGCAGAAAATTCTGTTTTGCTAGCTTTAAGACATGGATATCGACTGATTGATACAGCCAATGCCTATGTAAATGAAAAAGCAGTTGGTAGAGGTATTAAAAAATCTGGGATACCTAGAAATGAAATTTTTTTGGAAACAAAACTTTGGCCTGCTTTTTATGAGGAAGAAGATGCAGTAGACAAAACTTTGAACCGCTTAGATACAGAGTATATTGATTTAATGATTCTTCATCAGCCATCAGGAGATTATCTTGCAGGTTATAAGAAACTGGAAAAGGGATATAAAGAAGGTAAATTAAAGGCCATTGGTATTTCTAATTTTAATGAGGAGGAAATTATCAATATTTTGAACCATTGTGAAGTATTACCCTCTTTGATTCAAGTTGAGGCACACCCATACTTTCCACGAACTTCATTGAATTGTTTTTTAAAAAAACATAATATAGTATTACAATCTTGGTATCCATTAGGAGGAAAAGGCAACCAAAGTATATTAAAAGAAGAATTAATTCAAAGTCTAGGTCAAAAGTATAAGAAATCTCCCGCCCAAATTATTTTAAAATGGCATATTCAAAAAGGATATATTGTAATTCCTGGTTCTAAAAGTGAAGAACATATTCAAGAAAATATAGATATATTTGATTTTGAACTATCAGTTAAAGAAATGGAAGAGATTTCTAAATTAGATAGAAATACGCCATTTTATATAAGAACAGATGCAGCATTAAAAGGTTATGTGAATTGGCGTCCAGATGTTGATGGACAAAAATAATGAAGGAGAATTTTATGGAACGCTGTAAAGTAGTAAGTCATATGTATGTATCCATAGATGGTAAAATTGATGGAGATTATATGAATGAAAAAGGATGTAATAGTTCAGGAGAATACTATGATTCTGCAATTTGGAGTTTGGGAGATTCTATGGCAAGCGGTAGAGTAACAAATACCATGTATCATGCTAAAGCAGATATCAATTTAAATAGATATAAAAATAATGATGTTTGCAAAGGAGACTATATATTAAAAGCAGATCATTATCATTTTTGTTTTGACCGTATGGGAAAATCTATGTGGGAATCAAATATATTTACATATGGTGGTATTGCCATGCAGAATGTGGCAGTTCTTTCATCAAATGTCAAACAAGAATATTTATCTTTTTTAAGAGATATCAAAGTTTCTTACATCATTGTAGATACAATAGAAGAAGCTTTAGAAAAAATTAAAATGAATTATGGTGTTCATACACTAGTTCTTACTGGTGGTGCCACAATCAATGGAGCATTTCATGAGGTAGGATGTATAGATGAAATTTCTCTTGTTATGGCTCCTTATATTGAAGGGAATCATGCAGAAAAAGGGTATGCTGAAATGACACAGTTTGTAAACTACAAATATAAATATCACTCCATAAAACCACTCAAAGATGGTGGTATCCACTTGTTATTTGCAAAAGTGGAGGAAAAGAAATGAAAAAATCTTTGATTATTTATTTTTCTCATGTAGGAGAAAATTATATGTCTGATGGAATTCGACCAATTCAAAAGGGAAATACAGAAGTAATTGCTGAAATGATAGAAGAAATCACACAGGCTAAAATGTTTAAAGTAGAGCCTATTCAAGACTACCCCTTTTCTTATAAGGAATGTACAGAGATTGCATTATATGAAAAAAATACAAAAGCTAGACCAACTTTAAAGAATGATTTAACATCTGTTTCTGATTATGATGTGATTTATATTGGCTATCCAAACTGGTGGGGAACTATGCCCATGGCTTTATTTACTTTATTAGAGAAACTGGATTTATCTAATAAAGTCATCAAACCTTTTTGCACACATGAAGGTTCAGCTATGGGAACAAGTGGAGAGGATCTAAAAAAAGTTTGTAAAAATAGTATTATAAAAAAAGGACTTCCAATTAGGGGGAGTCTAGTTTATAAAGCAAAATCTGAAGTTGAAAACTGGATTTTAGCTGAATAAGGAGAAAAGTAAAATGAAGATTAAACAAACTGCTGGAAGAACTGATTTAGGAGAATTTGCTCCTGAATTTGCCAAGTTCAATGATGATATATTGTTTGGTGAAGTTTGGAACAAAGATACCCTATCTTTAAAAATGCGCTCTATGCTTACCATTACAGTATTAGTAAGCAAAGGGCTTATAGATCGTTCATTTGAACATCATTTAGAATTTGCCAAAAATAATGGGGTGACAAAATCTGAAATGGCTGAGTTAATTACTCACGTTGCATTTTATGCTGGCTGGCCTAATGCTTGGGCAGCATTTCGTATGGCAAAAGAGGTTTATAAAGATGATGCTAAAAGTGGAGGTATGTTTGGACTAGGAGAACCCAATATATCGTTTGCCAAATACTTTGTTGGCAATTCTTATTTAAAGCCACTGACCAATCCTGAAGAAACTGTATTCATGGCAAATGTTACGTTTGAACCTGGATGTAGAAATAATTGGCATATCCATCATGCCACTAAAGGTGGAGGACAAATTCTTTTATGTACAGATGGCATTGGTTGGTATCAAGAATGGGGCAAAACTGCTCAAAAACTTTTACCTGGTGATGTAATCACAATCCCTGTGGGTGTAAAGCACTGGCATGGTGCTACCAAGGATAGCTGGTTTAGTCATATTGCAGTTGAGGTTCCAGGTGAAAATACCTCTAACGAATGGCTAGAGGTTGTTTCAGAAAGAGAATATCAAAGTTTATAATAAAAAAACTATTTCAAATTTTCTTTTAATTGATTTAAAAAAATTTGAATACATTTAGGAAATACTTGATATTTCTTCCATGCAATAGCAAGCTGTGATATTAATTTTGGTTGAAGTGGTTTAAAACATAAATTAGAATTTCCTGAGGTGTTGATAATTTTATCTAAGCCAATTGCATATCCAAGTCCTTGTTCAACAAGTATTGAAGCATTATAAATTAAATTATATGTTGCAACAATATTAAGCTCATCTGATGTTTTTAACAACCAGTCTGTTATTATTGTTTTGCCAAGAGATTGCAAAGAACAAATCAGAGGCTGATTCCATAAATCTTCAGGTGTGATGTATTGTTTTTCTGCTAGGGGACTATCTTTTCTCATAAGGACACCCCAGGTATCATGAAGAGGTAAACAAAGATAGTTATATTTAGATAAATCAAAAGGCTCAATAAAAATTCCAAAATCGATTAAACCTTTATCCAATTTTTCAGCTATAGTCGTACTATCTCCACTAAAAATATGATATTTGATATTGGGATAATTATTTTGTATATCATGAGCTGATTTTGCAATTAGTTTAAGTGCATGACTTTCCCCACCTCCAATATAAATATCTCCACTTATATCTGTGATAGGTGTATTCAGTTCTGTTTCTGTCTTATTGTATAATTCTAAAATTTCTTCTGCACGCTTACGAAGCAATTGTCCTGTTTCTGTAAGGGTGATTTTTTTTGCTCCACGAATAAATAATTGTTTCCCTATTTCTTTTTCAAGATTTTGCATTTGCCTAGATAAATTTGGTTGTGTGATATATAGTGCCTTTGCAGCTTTAGAAATACTTTGTTCCTTTGTAACAGCTAAAAAATATTTAAGTTCTCGTAACTCCATAATTTAATCCTCTTTCTTCATAAGTAGTCTAACACAGAAAAGATATGCATGTCAATTATAGGTAATGTATAAAATATAAGTATTTGACATACTAACTGATGGGACTTAAAATTAAGGTGTAAAACGTGGAGGACTTTATGGACATTTTGAAGTTTAAAGAAGAAATGAAAAAACAAACGTATATTTTGGCAAATTCACAAATGCATTTACATATGCATGAAATGGCACAAAGAGCAAGACAAATTACAACAGAATTGAATTATTCATTTAAAACAGCAGCAGAAATAAGAACTTTGATTTCAAAACTTATTGGAGAAAAATTGGATGAAGGATTTAATTTATTCCCACCATTTTATACAGATTATGGACGAAATATTCAATTAGGAAAAAATGTGTTTATTAATTCAGGCTGTTGTTTTCAAGATCAAGGTGGAATTGAAATTGGGGATAATGTATTCATTGGTCAGCAAGTCGTTATAGCTACAATTAACCATGATATACATGCAAAACAGCGAAAAAATATGCTTCCTGCATCTGTTAAAATAAGGGATTCTGTTTGGATTGGAGCACACGCAACGATACTTCCAGGCGTTGTTATAGGCAAAAATGCTGTTGTTGCTGCAGGTGCAGTAGTGACAAAAGATGTTCCTGCAAATACAATAGTTGCTGGTGTTCCAGCAAAACCAATAAAACAAATTGAGGGATAAATTATGAAAGTAATATTAATTAATGGAAGTCCTAGAGAAAAGGGGTGTACATTTACGGCGCTTTTAGAAATTGCAAATACTCTTAATAAACAAAATATTGAAACAGAAATCCTACAAATTGGAAATCAACCTATACAGGATTGCATTGGATGTAATCAATGTTTAAAAAAAGGGAACTGCTATTTCCTAGATGACTGTATTCATGATTGGCTAGAAAAAGTGAAATCAGCAGATGGTTTTATTTTTGGCACACCAGTTTATTTTGCTCACCCATCTGGGCGAATTTTATCAGCCTTAGATCGATTGTTCTATGCAGGGTTAAAATATTTTGAACATAAACCAGCTGCTGTCATTGCCTGTGCAAGAAGAGGAGGAACAACAGCTACACTAGATACCATCTCAAAGTATCTTGGTATTGCTCAAATGCCTATCATATCCTCTACTTACTGGAATATGGTGCATGGCAATACACCTAAAGAAATTAAGCAGGATTTAGAAGGCATGCAGACTATGAGAAATGTTGCTTATAATATGGCTTGGATATTAAAGTGCATAGAAGTAGGTAAACAATCAGGAATCATAGTTCCTCAAAATGAAGTTTCTCAAAGGACCAATTTTATAAGATAAGGAGAATAAAATGAAAGAAGAATTAAAGTTAACTAAGAAATGGGATAAGGTATTTCCAAAAAGCGAAAAACTAAATCATAGGAAGGTGACTTTTCATAATCGATATGGAATTGATCTTGCAGCAGATTTATATATGCCAAAGGATGTCAAAGGTAAACTTCCTGCTATTGCTGTGTGTGGTCCATTTGGAGCAGTTAAAGAACAATCCTCAGGATTGTATGCACAGGCTATGGCAGAGCGTGGATTTATAACAATTGCTTTTGACCCCTCTTTTACAGGAGAAAGTGGTGGAGAACCAAGATTTGTTGCTTCACCTGACATTAATACGGAAGATTTTTGTGCTGCAGTAGATTATCTTTCTTGTCTTGAAGATGTTGATGGTGAAAAAATTGGAATTATAGGAATTTGTGGCTGGGGTGGAATGGCCATTAATGCCACAGCTATGGATACAAGAATTAGAGCAACTGTTGCATCTACTATGTATGATATGACAAGAGTGAATGCTAAAGGATATTTTGACTCAATGGATAATGAACAATCTCGTTTTGAGATAAAGGAAACACTGAACAAACAGCGTACTATAGATTATAAATTAGGCAAATACAAATTAGGTGGAGGCGTAATTGATCCATTACCATCAGAGGCACCTTTTTATGTAAAGGATTATTATGATTATTATAAAACGAATCGAGGGTATCATCCGCGTTCTTTAAATTCTAATGGTGGCTGGAATAAAACATCTTCACTTTCTTTTATGAATATGCCTATACTTGCCTATAGTCATGAAATAAGAAGTGCTGTGCTTATAATGCATGGAGAAAAAGCTCACTCTTGTTATTTTAGTAGGGATGCTTTTAAGAAATTAAAAGGAGACAATAAGGAATTGTTGATTATTCCAAATGCAGTGCATACAGATTTATATGATAAAGTAGATATCATTCCTTTTGATAAGCTTGAAGATTTCTTTAAAAGAAATATGGAGTGATTTATGAGAAAAATTTTAAGAATGAGTCTAGTGATTCTTATGATACTTTTATTCACATCATGTAAAAAAACAAATTTAAAAGATAATAGTGATATTGAAGAAGAACAACCACCAGTAGATATTGTTTCAAATGTTTTAATTGCTTATTTTTCTTGTACCAATACAACAGAATCTATAGCAAAGCATATTGAAACAAAGACAAAAGGGAAACTTTATAAAATTGAACCTGAAGTTCCTTATACAGAAGATGATTTAAAATACTATACAAACGGAAGAGCTGATCAGGAACAAGCAGATCCATCTTGCCGTCCAAAAATAAAAGAATATGATGCAAAAATACAAAATTACAATGTGATATTCTTAGGATATCCAATATGGCATGGACAAGCTCCTAGAATTATATCAACTTTTTTAGAAACATATGATTTTTCTAATAAAACAATTATTCCTTTTTGTACATCTCATTCAAGCAGTATAGGAAATAGTGATACGAATTTACATTCTTTAGCGTTAAATGCAAAGTGGATGGAAGGTAGAAGGTTTTCTTCTCAAACATCTTCACAGACAGTAGCCAAATGGATCGAGGATCTTAAAATCAATCTATCTAATGTTTCAAAGTTTGACTTATCAAGTGGAATAAATGGACAAGCACCAACTGTTATGCTCAATAGTGGTTATAAAATGCCTGTACTTGGAATAGGAACGTATTCTTTACATGGTGATATTTGTAAAAACTCTGTTTTAGCTGCTTTAAAAAGTGGTGTACGTTTGATTGATACTGCTTATATGTATGGAAATGAAAAAGAGGTTGGACAAGCAATTTTAGCTAGTGGCATTCCAAGAGAAGAAATATTTGTCATTACAAAAATTTATCCTGGAGAACAGTATCAAAATCCAAAAAAAGCTATTCAAGACGCATTAGATAAATTAGATATTTCTTATATAGATATGATGCTTCTACATCATCCAGGGAGTAATGATGTAGAAGCATATAAAACTATAGAAGATTTTGTAAAACAAGGAAAAATTCGATCAATTGGATTATCAAACTGGTATATAGAAGAAATTGATGATTTTATATCTCAGGTTAGTATTGTTCCTGCTCTTGTTCAAAATGAAATACATCCTTTTTATCAAGAACAAGATGTTGTTCCCTATATGCATAACCTTGGTATTGTTATGCAGGCATGGTACCCCTTTGGAGGAAGAGGGTATACAAGTGAAATATTTAATAACAATACAATTACAAATATTGCAAAGTCACACAATGTTACATCTGCACAAGTCATTCTAAGGTGGCATTTACAACGTGGAGTAGTAGCAATTCCTGGTTCATCTAATCCTCAGCATATTTTGGAGAATATATCTGTATTTCATTTCTCACTGACGGAAGAAGAAATGGCTGCTATAGCTTTACTAGATAGAAATGAAAAACATGATTGGTATTAAAAAAATTCAGTGCTTTTGACACTGAATTTTTTTTAATATGTACATAATAATGTAAAACATAGAATTTTTGAATTGTACCAATCATGTTAGGAATTTATCATTTAGAGTTTAGAAAAATTTATATAATCAAGTATAAAAATCTATTTTAAAAAAATGCTGTATTATTGATTTTTTTCTTAAAATTATTCATATTTTTTAATAT
>JAIDKZ010000130.1 GCA_029051735.1 Anaeroplasmataceae bacterium
ATATAATATACTTATATTTGATAAGGTGGTGGAAAAATGCAAGATAGCGCAAGTAAATTTAAATCTAAAAATCAAAAAGAAAACATTTATATATTTTTAATTTCTACATTAATATATATTGGATGTTTTATATTTGCCATCGTTCAATTATTTAATCCTAATTATTCTGTCAGTTTGGCTAGGTTAATCATACTACAAAGTATAGGATGTACCATGATACCACTAGCTTTTCCACTATTAGAAAAAGTGTTTAACGTTACACTTCACTTATCAATTAAATTATTTTTAGTACTATTTGGTTTATTAAATTGCCTTTTTGGTGAAGTAATGGAATTTTATTATGTGTTTCATTGGTGGGATGATTTTTTGCATTTTTTATCAGGTGGAGGAGTAGCAATGCTAGCATTTCTATTCATGCTGAATTATACCAAAAAAAGTATGAGCTCTAACCGGTTTTTAATGTGTGTTGTAGTAGGAATTATGTTTTCATTTTCTTTAGCAGTGTTGTGGGAAATATATGAATTTTCAGCAGATTGCTTATTTGGAACAAATATGCAAAAATCCATTCCTGAATTAGACTATTTATTTAATGGTGGAAATTCATCAGCACCTCTTTTAGGAAGTGATGAGGCGATTGCTAATTTTTTTAGGAAACCAGATGGATATCGATATGCTTTAATGGATACGATGGGAGATTTTGTCTGTTGTTTTATTGGGAATGTTGTTTATGTAATTGTTACAATAATTTGTAATAAATGTAATGCTTTAGGCAAGATGAGTTATTATATTAATTATACTCCAGATGATATAGAAGAATAAAAGGCCTTTATCTAAGGCCTTTTAAAAATGATCAATTTCTTTTTTTAATTCTTCTAAAATATTTTCTTCTTTAATTTTTTTTACGATTACACCTTTTTTAAATAGAATGGCTTCCCCTTTTCCACCAGCAACACCAATGTCTGCTTCTTTAGCTTCACCTGGACCATTTACTACACATCCCATCACAGCTACATGTATTTTTTTATTGACAAAATTCAAATAATCTTCAATCTCTTTAGCAATAGGAATCATATTATATTGCGTTCTACCACAGGTCGGACAAGAAGTAAGAGTGGGAACATCATCTTTAAAATGTAATTCTTTTAATATTTCTTTAGCAGCAATAACTTCATACTTTGGATCATCTGTTAAAGATACTCGAATGGTATTTCCGATTCCTAAGTCTAATATTTTAGAAATTCCAATACTAGATTTGATTAGACCTTTAAAAGAAGTACCAGCTTCAGTAATTCCTATATGAAGAGGATATGAAAAGGTTTGACTTGCAAGTTGATAGGCTTGAATGGTTAAATCAATATTAGAAGCTTTCAAAGATAAACAAATATTTTCAAATCCTAACTCTTCTAAAATAGAAATATGTCTTTTTGCCGCTTCAATCATATGCTCTGGGGTTGGTTTTGCAATATCTTTTGGTAAAGAACCACCATTTACTCCAATGCGAATTGGAATATTTTTTTCTTTACATAGAGTGACAATTTCTTTAATTTTCTCTTTATTTGAGATATTTCCAGGGTTTAGTCTTATTTTATCAATCCCTTGTTGTATTGCAATAATTGCCAGTTCTGGATCAAAATGAATATCAGCAACTAATGGAATATGAATTTCTTTTTTTATTTTTGAAATACTTAAAGCATCTTCCTTGTCTAAAATAGATACACGAATGATTTCACATCCTAAAGTTTCTAACTCTAAAATCTGCTGAATCGTATTTTTTATATCACTGGTTTTAGTGTTACACATACTTTGTATATAAATATGATGATTTCCACCAAATTGTAAATTTTTTAAGTAAAATTGTTTTGTTTGTTCTCGTTTAAACATTTGTATCACC